>JAGLUM010000318.1 GCA_023134755.1 Fidelibacterota bacterium
ATCCGGCACAAAAGAGGAAATATTTCCTCCGAGTACTGCAATTTCTTTTATTAAAGATGAACTGAGATAGGTATACTTTTCTTTTGGCATTAGAAAGACAGATTCAACATCTTTCCCGATCTTACGGTTTATCAAGGCCATCTGAAATTCATATTCAAAATCGGAAATTGCCCGCAGTCCGCGAATCATGGCTATTGCACCTTTTTGATGACAATAATCAACGATGAGTGAATTAAAAGAATCAACCTCGACATGTGAAATACCCCGGATAGATTCCTGTATCATTGCAACACGTTCTTCGATGGAAAATAATGGGGTTTTTTCTATGTTGTCGGCCACAGCGACAATAACGGTATCAAATATTTTTACCGCGCGCTTGATAATGTCCAAATGGCCATTTGTAATTGGATCAAATGTCCCGGGATAGATAGCGATTCGATGCATATTACCTCCTACAATGCAAACTTATAAGTTTACATTATTTTTTTTTGATGAACAATTAATAATTGCAAGCATTTGCAATAATAAGCTATGAATTTTCCATGGAAAAACCTTGAATCAAAGTAGTTGCTCACAAGATCCTTCCATTTTCATATTTTAGCATTTTGAAAAAGACAAAGTTATTGGTAAATTTTGTGTTGATGTGGCATATTATTAAAAAATCTTTCTGGATAGGTATCGGGATCTTTTTGGTCAGCGGACTCATTATTGGCGGCCTGTTGATCTATGTATCTCAGGATTTACCAAATTTAGAAGATTTAGAGCGTTTTGAACCGGATGTTGTTTCCACAGTTTACTCTTCAGATGGAGAAGTTTTAACAGAATTCGGTATAAAAAACCGAACCTTAGTACCCTTAGATTCCATTCCCGATTATGTTAAAGATGCTATTTTGTCAACGGAAGACAAACAGTTTTATTCCCACTGGGGAATGGATATGCGTCGTTTTACGAAGGCTGTATTGGTTAATATTACCCAGGGATTCGGTGCGGAGGGTGCCTCTACTCTCACTCAGCAGTTAGCACGTACACTGCACTTGAACCGTCAGGAGACCATTAAACGTAAGGTGCAGGAACTGATCGTTGCCATTTTAATTGAACGTACCTACTCCAAAACCGAAATTCTGGAGATGTACCTTAATTCCTCATTTATGGGCCACGGATGCTACGGAATTCAAGCAGCAGCCGGTTATTATTTCTCTAAAGATGTACATGATCTAACACTGGATGAATCTGCAATGCTGATCGGTATTCTGCCTGCGCCCAGCCGTTTTTCACCGAGATTTTATCATGACCGGGCTATTCGCAGACGTAATTTGGTCTTACGCAATATGGTCCGAAATAATACGATCACGCAGCAGCAGTTTATGGACGGATTGTCGTCAGAAACGCCTGTTAATTATATTGAAAACAAAAGTTTAGCACCATATTTTACTGAGTATGTCCGCCAAGAGGTTGCACAATTCTGTCGTACACAGGGTATTGATTATTACCGTGACGGCCTGCAAATTTTCACCACACTTAATCATCAAATGCAGGATATCGCCCATGAATCCATCAAAAATCAGTTGGTCGAACAACAGAAGGTGTTGGATAAAAGTTTATTGAGCAATCCGGAATTTTTACTTAAGATCTATAAGCAATATTTCCCCTATCAGCGAATTCCTCTACGGTATTTTTCGGATTATATGATAATATCTATTAAACCCAATGAGGAAAAACCACCTGCATCAGACCTTCCTATCATGTATAACTTCTTTTCGAATCCCATTGATACTTCTTCCCGGTCGTCTGATTCTTTTATATTCGCTCAGGATACCGCGCTTGCACTTTCACCCATGCATTCGGAGCTACGCCAGATCGTCCCGAGTATTAGCTATGATTCACTGGATTACTTCTCTCTCATATTCTCTCTGCTTCCAGACGATGAACGCATGATGATAAAAAAAGATGTCTATCAGCCCTTTGTGTATGATACCTTGTATCAGGATACATCGCTCTATCGTTTTTTCTTAACCGATTCGCTGTGCCGTGATTCCATTACATTTGATTCTAAAATGTGGTATACCATTGTCGTTGATTCTACCAGTTTGATCATGGATTCACTGCTTTCTGCTTTGCCGCTTAAACCTAAAATCGTACAGGCCAGTATTTTTTCAATTGATCCGGCAACGGGTGCCATTCGTGTCATGATCGGCGGACGGGACTTTGAAGAAAGCAAATTTAACCGGGCAGTACAGGCTAAACGGCAGCCGGGGTCTACATTCAAACCTTTTGTTTATACTTCCGTAATCGACAATGGATATTCTCCTGCAACTCAATTGCTGAATCAACCTCCCGCCATTCCACAGCCCGACGGAAAGCTATGGATCCCCAGAAATTTCGATAACAGTACCGGTGGATTAATGACCATTCGTGATGGATTAAAAAATTCGGTCAACTTGATAGCTGCCAATGCTATTACGCAATTAACCACTCCGGAAATTGTCATTGATTATGCCCGCAAAATGGGTATTACAACCAGATTACCGGCCTATCCTTCGCTGGCACTCGGTAGCGGTGAGGTCATTTTATGTGATATGGTATCTGCCTATGCTGTTTTTGCAAACAAAGGCATCTGGAATCTTCCATTTGCAATTTACCGCATTTTAGACCGAAACGGCCGTGAGATATATCGCAGTCCACAAGAAACCCGGGAAATATTAAGTGCAGAAACCACCTATTTGATGGATAACATGCTGCAATCAGTCATATCTCAGGGTACCGGCATAAAAATTCCGAACACTTATAAATTCCGGGTTCCCTGCGGCGGAAAAACCGGAACAACCAATGACTATACGGATGCATGGTTTGTGGGATTTACTCCGCTTCTGGCTACCGGAGTATGGGTTGGAGTAGACGATTCGCGTGTACCGCTTGGATATAAGCAATCAGGTTCCTGTGCCGCATTGCCTATCTGGGCAACGTTTATGAAAAACACCTATAAAACCCTGCAATTGCCTGCAGTGGATTTTGAACAGCCTCCAACCGTACGCAAATTCAAAATATGCAAGGTCAGCAAAAAAATACCTACCCCGTTTTGTCCTGTTGAGTATGAGCTCTTCAATGTACGTTATGCACCCAAAGAAGAATGCGATATACACGGCATTGAAGTAAAAGAACAGTCCACCGGAATAGATTTTTAGTTTGCCTCACACAAAGACATCAAGATAACCAAAGTCACAAAGATATTTAAGTTAATATTATTTTATGCTATACGTCGAGACGGGTCGACAGGTCTTTACAAAGCAAAACAGGCCGTTTCCGGCCTGTTTTAATTATATCTAAGTTGTTTATCATTAAAGATTTACTTTCTCTATAATCAGCGATACAACCTTATCAATCGGAACGCGCTCCTGTTTGAGGGTATCACGGTCACGAAGGGTTACACACTTATCTTCCAGAGATTCATGATCTACGGTCAGGCAGAAGGGTGTCCCGATCTCATCCTGGCGGCGATAACGCTTACCAATGGAACCTCCGTCATCATAAATAGCGGCAACATGTTTGCGCAGATCATTATATAATTTTCGGGCAACTTCAGGCATACCTTCTTTTTTGAACAGCGGGAATATCGCAACCTTGAAAGGCGCAACTTTGGGTGAAAAGCGCATAACAATGCGATCATTTTCTTCATCTTCCCAATAAGCATCCGTCATGATGGTCAATACGGTGCGATCCACGCCTGCAGAGGTTTCAATTATTGCTGGAATAATTTTGGCGCCGCGGTTTTCCTGGTCTACATACTGCAGTTTCTTTTTACTGTATTCGATATGCTGTGTCAAGTCAAAGGTACCGCGATCCGCAATTCCTTCCAATTCTGAAAAGCCGTAGGGAAATTCGTATTCAATATCATAACAGGCTATGGAATAATGCGCTAATTCATCTTTAGTGTGCGGGCGTAAACGCAGTTTCTCGGGGTTTATTCCCAGCGATTTATACCAGTTTAAGCGTTCCTGTAACCAGTATTCGAGCCATTGAGCATTTTCTCCCGGTCGAATAAAAAATTCCATTTCCATTTGTTCGAATTCCCGGGTTCTAAAAATAAAATTACCGGTAGTGATCTCATTACGGAAGGCCTTTCCAAGCTGACCAATACCAAAAGGAAGTTTGACACGGTTGGATGAAACTATATTATTAAAATTTACAAAAATTCCCTGCGCGGTTTCCGGACGCAGATAAACATCCAGTGCGCTTTCATCAGTTGAACCGAGTTTGGTCTTGAACATAAGATTGAATTGTTTGGATTCCGCCAATTTTCCCCCGCATTCGGGACAGTTTTTTGAATCTTCAGGAAGATGGTCAATACGATATCGGCGTTTACATTTTTTACATTCAATCATCGGGTCATGAAAATTATTCACGTGTCCGGATGCTTCCCAGACTTTAGGATGCATCATGATAGCTGTATCCATGCCGAGAACATTTTCACGGGATGTGATCATGTCCTGCCACCAGAGGTTTTTAACATTGCGCTTAAGTTCAACACCCATGGGTCCGTAATCATATACCGCATTGATACCATCGTAAATTTCACTGCTTTGAAATACAAATCCACGTCGGCGTGACAGTGCAACTATTTTTTCCATTAAGGGATAAGATATCGGTTTGCTGGACATGAAAACCTCAAATTATTTTATTTTTGTTATATTCTTTCATCAATTTATTCTTTTTTCAAATCTGCTTCGTCATTTTCAATTCAGGCAGGTTGAGATCAAGTTATAAACCCTCTTTTTCATCTTCTTACTTTTTCTTTTTTTTCTTCTCTTTGCTCTTTTCAATGATCTCATTGCATTTATCGGAAGTTAGTTTCTCAAGGTCTGTTCCTTTGGGGATCTTATAGTTTTTGCCCGATTTTGTAATATAGGGACCGTAGTGTCCATTGAGAACCTGAATTTTCTCTTTCGAAAAATCATGAATTATCTTTTTGCGCTGTTTTTCACGGCCATCTTCAATAATCTCAATAGCTCGATCACGATCGACCTGTGCCGGTACATCGGATTTTCCTAACGCATAAAATTTACTTTTATGTTTGACATAGGGACCAAAACGACCAAAAGAAACCAAGATAGGTTCATCTTCGTAATTACCTATCGTTTTCGGGAAAGTCAGTAGATCAAGGGCTTCCTTCAGGGTGATAGAATCGATACGCTGGTCTTTTTGCAGACTGGCAAAACGGGGTTTTTCTTCGGTTTTGGATTCGCCTAGCTGAACCATGGGGCCAAAACGGCCAATCTTTACATAAACATTTTTACCGGACTGCGGATCAACTCCCACTAAACGCTCGCCCTTGAAGGATTCCTTTGTATCTTGCGTCGCTTCTATCTTAGCCTGAAATGGTTTATAGAATTCTCTGATCATCTCATGCCATTCAATTTTCCCGTTAGCAATCTCATCAAAATCCTGTTCGATATGTGCAGTAAAATTGTAATTAATGACATCATCGAAAAATTTCACAAGGAAACTGTTTACCACACGTGCGATATCAGTAGGAAAAAGTTTGGATTTAACCACAGCCGTTTTTTCTATTTTTACTTCCCGCAGTACAGTATTATTCTCCAGACTTAGCTGACGGTACTCCCGATCAACACCGGAGTGGTTTTTCTTAACCACATAGTCTCGTTTCTGGATGGTGGAGATGGTTGGCGCGTATGTTGAAGGTCGGCCGATACCCAGTTCCTCCATTTTTTTTACAAGCATAGGCTCGGAGTAGCGGGCAGGTGGCTGAGTAAACTTTTCCGTTGCATTCATTTCATTAAGAACCAGCTTATCCCCTTCTGTCATGGCTGGAAGTAATTTATCTTTGTCGTCATTATTTTGATAGACCTTCATAAAACCCGGGAATGTGATAACCTCTCCCTTGGCTTCAAAACGTTCGGCATTTTTATCATTTTTTATCTGAACCGTAGTGCGTTCAATATCTGCTGCTGCCATCTGCGACGCCATGGTACGTTTCCATATTAAGCGGTACAGACTTTTAATATTTTTATTTTCTCCTGCTTC
>JAGLUM010000319.1 GCA_023134755.1 Fidelibacterota bacterium
CATTATGGCAGGACAAAAAATACGCATTGCGCTTAAATCTTATGACCACAATCTTCTCGATAAATCTACCGAGAAAATTGTTCAGCGTGCAAAAGCAACCGGAGCCGTTATTTCGGGTCCGATCCCGTTACCTACAAAGCGTACGGTTATTACAGTTAACCGTTCGCCGCACGTTAATAAAAAGTCACGGGAGCAATTCCAAATTAAGGTGCACAAACGCATTATTGAAATATTGAATACCACGACGAAAACTATCGATGAATTGATGAAATTAGATCTACCTGCCGGCGTGGATATTGAAATTAAGGTTTAACGTAAACCCACTAACATATTGGATTGACTTGATATAATATAAGGCGATCCGTGTGAAGAGAAAAAAGGTTAAAACTGTGAACGGAATCATAGGAAAAAAAATTGGCATGACACGTATTTTCGATGAACGAGGCCGGAATATCCCGGTAACGGTTATCGAGGCCGGGCCTTGCTATATAACACAAGTCAAAACAGACGAAAACGACGGTTATAAGGCGGTTCAAGTCGGCTTTGATGAAGTTCGGGAAAAGGTGATGACAAAACCGGAACTCGGACATCTAAAAACTGCTGGAAAAGTCTTACGCACATTGAAGGAATTTCGTTTGGAAGAAGTCGAGAGTATAAAAGTTGGTGATGAGATACATGTTGATATCTTTAAAAAAGGTGACATTATTTCGGTAACTGGTACATCGAAAGGAAAAGGCTTTCAGGGGACGATGAAGCGTCACAACTTTTCCGGTGGTCCAGCAAGTCATGGTCAGAAAGACCGTCTTCGTGCCCCCGGTTCGATTGGTGCAAGTTCATCTCCTTCTCGCGTTTGGAAAGGCATGAAAATGTCCGGACATATGGGAAATGAAACGGTAACGGTAGGCAATATCGAAATCGTTGAAATTCGTTCTGACAAAAATATTCTATTGGTAAAAGGCAGCGTTCCCGGATCCCGGAACGGAATCCTAAAACTTGTTAAGGCGAGGGGTTGATCATGAAACTAAACGTCTTTAAAACCAATGGTGAAAAGTTAGACAAGAAAGTGGATTTCTCGAAGGAAGTCTTTGGTATTGAACCCAATGAGCATACGATGTATCTTGCCGTAAAGGCAGAGATGGCAAATATGCGCCAGGGTACAAGTAAAACAAAGACCCGCGGCGATTCACGAGG
>JAGLUM010000032.1 GCA_023134755.1 Fidelibacterota bacterium
CTTGCTTTAGTCTTGGTAATCGGGGGAACCCCGATCCGCCAGCTGGCGGATAAGAGTACAATGGAGACCCTTTATCTATGCGGGTTATACGGTTCATGTGTACCAAAATGTGGCTGGTGAGAGGAAATTTGAAAATATTAGCATCTAAGTGCTATAAAATACAGTGGTTTAGAACTCGCTAGATTGCTTGTTGATGTACTTGCGATTAGGTCAAACGGTCCAATTTTTGTGTGCGATCGGCACCACAAATATTTAGTTGCTTTTTAAGTTTATAACATTTAATATTTCTTAGCTATTATAAAACAAGGCCACTTCCCGAAATATCCAGATAAGTGGATTTAGGGCAATCATGACTCCTTGGGTGATTGATTGGATTATATCTTCTCGTGAAATATGTTTTTCCACGAAGCTTAATAATTTATTGAACTATTTTAGAAAGGCTGGGTAAAAAAAATGAAGAAAACGCTGTTGTTTTTTTGTCTAATGCTCGTTTGTCTGGTATTATTCGGGCAGACATCGATAGCTCCTTCAGCGGGAGATGGTAGTGAAGGGAACCCCTATCAGATCGCAAATCTTGAAAATCTCTACTGGATCGCTGCGGACGCAAGCCGCTGGTCTCTGTATTATATTCAAACAGCTGATATCGATGCGTCCGAAACATCTACTTGGGATGATGGGGACGGCGGTGATCCGGAAGGGTGGACACCGATTGGAAATGGGACTACTAAATTGACCGGTTCCTATGATGGGCAAAATCACACAATTAATGGTTTATATATTAATCGCGGTTCAATATACGGATATATTTCTCTGTTTGGTTATTGTTACGGTGCCAGCATTAGTAATACTAACCTTACAAATGTAAATATTACAGGTCATCATTATGTTGCGGGCTTAACGGGATGTAATGAATATTCAGCTGTTATAAATTGTTCTAGCAGCGGATCTGTTAATGCTTCTGGTTCTAATATTGGTGGACTAGTTGGATGGTCAAATACTTCTTCGTCCATCAGCAATAGTTATAGTATTTGCAATGTTAATGGTTATAGCACGGTGGGAGGACTGGTAGGAGGTAATCAAAATTCCGCAATAAATAGAAGCTATAGTTGCGGTTCGGTTAGTGGAGGAAGTGAAGTTGGTGGACTTGCAGGATATATTTACAGTTCTTCAAATATTGCCAACAATTACAGTAGTAGCTCGGTGAACGGTTCAGTATATATTGGTGGACTGACAGGAAATTTATACTATTCCACTATTAGTAATTGTTATAGTTACGGGTTGATAAGTGGGATATCGGAAATTGGTGGGTTGGTGGGAAGAAATACTTCTTCCACCGTTAACATGAGTTTATGGGATATGGAAACCTCCGGACAAGTATCATCTGCCGGCGGCACAGGCAAAACCACCGCCGAGATGCAAACCCAATCCACTTTCACGGATGCCACTTGGGATTTCACGGACGTTTGGAGAATGAACGCAAGTATTAATGACGGATATCCATATTTGCAGTGGCAAACTGCATTAACTGAACCCACTATTTCTACATTGTATGTTACCGATACATTGATCCACAATGCCCTTGTTTATTACGAGATCTCCGATGTGGGGAATCCCGATTCCGTCACTCACGGTATATGCTGGAACACCAGCGGGAATCCGACCCTTGCCGACAGTAGCAACATAGAAGGGACCGTAGATTCAACAGGCACCTACAGTTCAATAATGACGGGATTATCTCCGAACACATTGTATTATGTTAGGGCATACGCGACAAATGCGACCGGAACAGCATACGGGGAAGTACTGAGTTTTACAAGTTTGCCGGAAGCCGAGCTTATTGCTTACTGGAACTTTGATGAAGATAATACGAATGACGTAACCGGAATGCACAATGGAACGATTACCGGAAGCGATGTCACATTTGTGAATGGCAAGGTCCGTAGGGCCATTAACTTTGGCGGTTCCGGTTATGGGAATGTGGAAATTCCCTCTTTTAATTTGCCTTACATCACGGTGGAAGCATGGGTCAATTCTGCAAAATACGGTTATTACACATCCATGGTAACGAAAAATTATTATGCATCATCATGGACATCTCCATGGGTAGTTTGGGAATTATGGCTAAATGAAAATACTCCTTACCCCGCAACTATAGGTTCACAATGGCATACGGTTTCTATCGTTCCGGTATCAATGAATGAATGGCACCATATGGCATTTACCTATGACGGTTATACTGTTAAGGTGTATGTCAATGGAGTTGAAAAATCGAGCGCAATTGTAGATGCCGGTCCCATAACATCCACAAATGGTAACATTTATATCGGAAAACCGGCATCCGCAAATCATAATTTTATCGGTATGATCGATGAAGTTGCCATTTGGGATAATGCATTAACCCCGGAAGATTTACTTCAACATTATCAAAATGGCTTGAATGCGCTTGGGTATGTCATTTCAGAGCCTATTGTTTCAACGGATTCTGTTACGGAAATTACCATGACCTCAGCTTTATGCGATGCTAATATCACCTCCTTGGGCGGTGATTCGCTCTCCGCTTATGGCGTATGTTGGGGCGTGGATCCTTTACCCACGATCACAGATGATAAAACCGATGAAGGCTCAAAACACGTATCGGGTACCTTTACTTCTTTAATGCCGGATTTGTCACCAAATACAGCCTACTATGTCCGAGCATACGCAACAAATAGTGTCGGTACGGCATATGGGGAAG
>JAGLUM010000320.1 GCA_023134755.1 Fidelibacterota bacterium
GCTTTAGCGTAGGCAGGTTAATCTTGCACGATATTTTCTTTATCAAGCACAATCTCAGAGATCGTATTGTGTCGCCCTATTTTGCCGGGATGCTGTATCTGAATGTAATGCGGTGTAAGTCCATAAAGTATACCGTCTTTATAGCGTTCCCAAAGAATCGGCTGTGTGGTTCCATAAAAAGATATGGCATAGTTGCGCCGTAAACGGCTATCTACGTCATCTAACACTTTTGCGCGTTGTTTTTTGACCGATTCGGGTATCTGATTTTTCATGTCTGCAGCGGGGGTGCCTTTTCGCATAGAATAACGGAAAATATGAAGATAGGAAAAACGCATTTTGTTGATATGATCAACAGTCTCTTCAAACAGGGCATCTGTCTCGCCGGGGAATCCAACGATCACATCGGTTCCGATGGAAGCTTCAGGTATATATTTGCGGATGGTTTCAACCTTTATGCTGAAATCAGCTGTCGAATACTTGCGCTTCATGTTTTTCAATATCGCATCCGAGCCGGACTGCAGCGAGAGATGAAAATGCGGCATAATTTTCGTTGATGTTCCAATATGCTTAATGAGATCATCGCTCAGCGTGTTCATCTCGATAGACGAGATACGTATGCGTTCAATTCCGGGAATATCTTCCAGAGCGCGCAGCACATTGATCAAACACTTTCCGGAATCCGTATAGGCTCCGATATCAATACCGCTCAGTACAATTTCTTTGTATCCGGCATCAGCGAGCTCCCGCGCTTCAGTAATCGTATTGTCAAAATCACGGCTTACCGGATTTCCGCGGGTGTAGGGCACAATGCAGTAGGTACAAAAATTATTGCATCCCTCCTGGATTTTTAAATAAGCCCGGGTACGGTCGGCTGCTGCGATAAAAGCTGAACTTAAACGTTTGCGATTATCAACCGGAGAAATACGGACATGTTGAGTACGGGTTTTCTTAAAGTCAGCTATTGCAGAAAAAAGATCAAATTTATCACGGGTACCAAGAATAATATCAACACCGGGAATCTCTGTTGAACTGTCAAAATTTACTTGCGGGAAACAGCCGGCCAATACCACGATCCCATCAGGAGAACGTCGCCGTGCCTGAAAAAGTGCCTGCCGGGTTTTCCTGTCTGCCCGGTTAGTCACTGTGCAGGAATTTACTACCATAACATCTGCCGGTTCGCGAAACGAAACCAGCTGATAACTATTTTTTTTAGCAGCATTTTGTAACGCAGCCGTTTCGGCCTGGTTCAGCTTACAGCCCAATGTATAAAATGAAATACGTGGTGTTGGATTCATGATATTATATCGTGAAGATCAGGGTTTCCATACCTTTACTTTCATTGTCTTATTTCCCCAGTCCATTGCATCCTGATGGCTTTTAAAAAACAGATCGATATGTTTCCCCTGAATAGCGCTGCCGCGGTCTTCAACACGGCCAAATCCGTATCCTTTGATGTACATGATTGTACCCATCGGAAAAATATCCGTATCCGCCGCAATGCTTCCCTTGCGTGCTTTTGTGCCACTGGCGGTAAGTCCGATCACCTTAAGTTCTCCCTTTTGGGGACCGTAGGCATAGACCTTCTTGCCCAGCCAGTTGTATTTCCAGCCGCAGCACTTTCCACAGGCGCAGTAAGCAGTTACTTTTATTTCAACGATCTGCGGTTTTTTCCTAAAAGGCGGATGAATTTTATCTTTAAAAATCATACATCCGTTCGTCATCGGAATAGTCAAAATAATAATGAAAACAAGGTATATTTTCAGCAGGTTTATGTGTTTTTTACTTTTGGACATATTTTAGTCTTTATGAGAATTTTCCTGTTTTAAGATTGATTCAAGTTCCAGCGGATGGATAATTTTTCCTGTCATCGCAGCGGAAAAACAACTTAAGGCATTTGCCAGCATACCGCCCGATTGCAGTATTTGTGCAGATGTTCCCATACGGGTCCACAAGGTATCGGGATATGTTGCGAGAGAGTCCAGAAAAGCAGGAGGAAGAATATCGACACCAATTTCCGTGAAGATACTGGCAATTCCCATATTCAGCAAATCACTGTTGATCAACTGAGATCCGGGCAGAATATAAGCGGAAACAGATTCGAACAGGGGCCGGTAACGCACCAGTTTTAATCCGGTTTCAAAATCTTTAAACCGACATGCTGTATCTCCGCCAATAAAAACCTGATGAACAGGAACACCGTCTTTGTCTGTTAGATTGCCGATATGAACAATATTGTCATTTTTCCATGCCAGCATAGGATGAATACTATGCAGATCGATCGTAGTAGCGGATGTCGGCTGTTTCTCGGTATCGGGAAAATAAAATTTGCCTTCTGCGGTACTGCGGTCCTGTAAAAACGCTATTACTTGTTCGTCGACCTGACAGAGCACATGCTCATATCCGAAATCAACCAACACCCGGACCATGTTAAACCGTTCGGGCAAGGAAAGGCGGTTGAGTCCATCGCCATATATTTCCAGACAAGTTGATGTATCATCGGGGAGTTCATAGTATTTTAAAATAAAGAGAGCAATATCAATGCCGTTAACCCATTCTCCAGGTTCACCCTCAAGCACAATATCAAAAGATGCCGGTACGGGAATTTCCATACTACCACTATTGAGCAATGCCGCCATTTCTTTGGGATCAGTATGTATCACATAGCTGCCCAAAACCCCCAATTCAAGCAGGTTTTTATCTGTGCCTGCAATGATACTGCCCGGTACGGCAAGTCCTTCTTCTGCCACAACAAGTGCCGGCATACCCGCACGTCCCGGTGCATAATATCGAACACCCTTAGCTTGTATTGTCGAAATACTTTCTGGAGAAGGTCCGTCTTTCAGAGGTAAATGATTATTGATCGCCAGGGTTTTAAGTGCGCACTGTTCTGTGGTCATGGCACGCGAAACCGCATCAAAAGAAGTATGGCTTAAAACAGCACAATCAGGGGAGACACTAAGCCTTTCGCCGATTTTCTCTGTTTCAGTATTACTTGCTGCCTTCAGCAGCTGATATATCATGGAAGATGATCTCATAATCTAGGGCTCCGAAATAAAAGTATTTAAATAAGGTCTGTTTTTCAGCAAATATCCCCAGTCCGATATAATAACATTGTGCTGGAAGTGCTGTAAACTGCGTTGAAAGTAAAATTCGTTTCCCAATTCGGTCGGTCGGTAATTCCGCATTTCAATGGATGGAATAACACGCCGTTCTGTTACCTGTAAATCACTTACGACGGACGAGAGAGCTGAATCAAATTGTCCTGTTTGAAACGGGCAGGGCAAGAGGGTGAAATAGTCCACGAAAGGTGCAAGGGTTTTAACATCCTGTCCGCTCAGACGTTTTCGCCCGGAGTGAAGCTGTTTCTCTTTCCATGGCAGTACCGATAACATGATCTTGCAGTCCGGATTAACAGTATGGATCGTTTTGCTTGCTTTTTCCATAAAAGACGTTATTGTTTCGCATTTCCATTGGATCCACTCGGTTTCATGGTGTTCCAGGATCTCTGCAGCAATATCCGCTGTCGACTGCCCTTGGGGAAGTACTATTTGACTGTGTTCCTGGAAAGCCTGTAAACAAGAAGAACAGAAACAATAGGATCGAATATTGTTTGTGCTATTTTCCGGACAGATATACAGGGGATTTACGGGAAAGAAAAGATTATCAAGATAAACAATATCAGGCTGCAGGATCAGTATGACTTCTTCAATGGCTTCCAGTTTATAGGACTGATATTCCGGATTGTTCGGGCAAACAGCGTGCTGCTGTTCCGATCCATTCCGGCTGCCATAATCATTAACGGCACGCAGACCGGGCTGTGCGCGATAGGCATAGGCATCTGTAAAAACCGGAATATAAGCTGCAAAACGGATATCCCTGCGGCGTAATTCATGTCGCAATGCCAGTAGCTGTGTCCCGTATTCCCAGCGCTTTGGCAATACATCTGAAGGATAATACGCGGTTCCGTGTTCCATTGTGGGAGATATCACCAGCGATACATGCGCTTCTTTTAATTCATCTGCCAATGCGCCCATTTCACCACCATAACGTTGCCGGATCTCGGGGGCTTGCAGTAAGACATAAACCCCTTTTATATTCTCATAGCGCGAACAGCTGCTGATAATAAGCAGTGCAATAAGTAGGATGTAGTGTCCCGTTTTCATGTTGGGAAGATAAGGCATAATTTATCCTGTGTCAAGAAGATAGAAGAACATCACACTAAGACACAAAGCAGCAAAGGCACCAAGGATTTTAGGGGATTTATACGCGTATGTATTCTGCTGTTAATTTTCAAGAATATGACTGCATAAATTCATATTTAATTCCACAACCAAAAATATTCTTTGTGACTTAACACCTTTATGCCTTTGTGTGAGGCAAAAAAAAGCCCTTCCCGTTTGCACAGGAAAGGCTTTTTATTATTAAAAGCAGGCGGATTTATTCCACCTGTTTGTCTTTCTTTCCAAAATGCGGATCAATATGAAGGAATTTTAGCAGAACGAAACCCGGAATAGTAGCAATAACAACCCAGATAAAGAAATGCTGGTAGCCAATGACTTCCTGAAGCCATCCACTCATCATGCCCGGGATCATCATACCCAGTGCCATAAAGGCGGTAGCGATCGCATAGTGTGAGGTTTTATATTCACCGCGCGCAATATAGATCATGAACATCATGTAAGCTGTAAAGCCAAATCCATAGCCAAAAGTTTCAAAGGCAACACAAGGAATAATGACAGCTAAACTGGAAGGTTGGGCATAGGCGAGGAAAATGTATACTGCATCCGGAACATTGATCATAATAGCGAACCACCATATCCATTTTTTCAATCCGTGTTTTGATACTGCTATACCACCTAAAATACCACCGAGGGTCAGAAAGAGTATTCCGATAGTACCGTAAGTCAAACCGTATTGGCCGGCCGTTAATCCAAGTCCGCCGGCTTCACGGGTATCCAGCATAAAAGGTGCAGATAATTTAATTAGTTGCGATTCAGCCAAACGAAATAAAAGTAAAAAGGCAATTGCCAGGCCAATGCCATCTTTTTTAAAAAAGGAAGCAAAGGTAGAGAAGAAATCCTTAACGGCTTCCCCAAGAGAATGTTCAATTCGTTCAACTTCCACTTTCGGCAGGACAAAACGATGTGCCAGGTGGAAAATTAAAAACATCCCCGCAAGACAGAAAAATAGTACAGACCAAGCCATTTTTACTTTTCCGGATTCCGCATCAAAAAAGGCCTTCGATGGAGCATCCAGTTTTTTATCCAGTTGAATTACTGACATTACTGGTTTATTCCAGTTCTCAGAAGTAAATTCAAAACGCATGCCTTCCACCAATTTGATGCTCTTATCTCCGCGGTCCTGACCGAAAGAGACAATGACCGTTTTATTGGCCTCGGGAGCTTTAGATAGATGGAAGTACATGATGCCGACATTTCCCGCATATTCCGTTATCGGGACTTCTTCTGCACCAAAGTTCTTACGCAGCCAGTCTTCAAACCCTTTTGACTTTTCTTTTTTGACTTTTGCTATTTTTGATCTTTCTTTCGCGATTTGCGGGGCATCCGGATCGAACTGACCTTGGACAATATTCCATGCCCGGGCGGCTGTGATGACCGAATCTGCATAAGTAGTATTTACCCGCTTAATAGGAATATCCAATTGTCTGGGTTCGTACATCAGATACATATCTCCCGGCTGTTCGCTGAGATCAAGATCATCCAGCATTACAGTCTGTACCTCGATATCTGCCGGTGTGGCATTAACCTCTACACTGACCTTATCCATGCCGGAAGCGTTTATTAAAAGACTGACAAGAATCACAAAAACACCTTGTCCCATAAGCATAGCAACACGGTAAAAAGCAGAACGGATTCCGTTGAAAAGTGCCTGATCGCCTTCATGCAATCCAATCATGTAAAAACCGTCCGCGGCAATATCATGTGTCGCGGAAGTGAAAGCCATCAGCCATAAAAAGGCAATACTGAGTTTAAAGAAATTGGTGGTTGGGATGGTAAGGGCAATACAAGCAAATAAAATGCCCAATACAAACTGCATTACAATGACCCACCAGCGTTTGGTCTTTAAATTATCAACGATGGGGCTCCAAAGGGGTTTTAGTACCCAGGGCAGATAGAGTAAACTGGTGTAGAGAGCAATATCAGTATTGGAAATGCCAAGCATCTTGTACATGACAACAGAAAGAACCATTACTACAGTGTAGGGGATTCCTTCAATAAAATAGAGACTCGGAACCCAGCTCCATGGACTCCGTTTCTTGTTTTTCTGTTCGTGTGAGCTCATGAATATCCTTTCCTTGATTATTTATAGATCTTTTTATATTCACTGTTCGGGTAATAATGGGCTAAAATTTCTTCAGTAGAATACCCGCTTAGGGACATTCCCAAAGCACCAATTTGGCACATTCCGGCACCGTGCCCCCATCCTGCGCCCTTGTAAATAAAGCGCTTAGGAATTTTTCCACTACCCACCTTATTGATCACAATGGCAGAGGAGTAGAGGAATTTTTTATGTAGCACCAGACGGGCATTATAATCTTTATAAACGATCGTTTCCTGCTGCCGGTCTTCAAAATCAAGATATTCAATACCAAGTTCCAGCAAGCGGCCACTCCCAGCACGTTTACGGGGCTGCAGATCCAGAACAGCTTTAACATCCAACTTTAATTTATCCCGGAGATTGGCGGATAGCTCTTCGTTCGAAACTTCAACGATCCAGCGAAAATATTCCCCTTCTTCATCACAGGCACCGAGATATTGTTTTAGTTCATTTCCCGGAACGGTAAAAGAACTGCAGAATGCTTCTTTCGGGGTTGATAAGATCCATTTTTGTGCATTTTCTTCAATGGTCAGATCCGGTACAGTATTGCCTTTCGGCATATCCGGAATATTCTGCATATAGGGAAGCGGGGTATTTTCCCAGAGATTTTCAAAGGTTTCCATTTTCCCGCCGCAGGATTTAGAATAACGCGCGTCACAGATCTTCTTGTTATACATGATCACCTTGCCATGTGTATCTTTTGCGCCTTTTTTGCTGTTTTCGGTGACATTATTTAATCCCTGATAGCGCTGACAGCAGTCATCATTGCAGACATCAACACCGAGCGCGACATGCTTTTGTTCTACATTAGCCAACATCCAGGAACGGGCAACTACAGTTTGGGCTTCAATTAAAGAAGGCGGACAAGCAGCACTCATTTCGGATGTTGCAACGCACATCAGGTAATCCTCAAGCGGAAGTTCGTTGACAACCAACAGATTTCCTTCAGAAAGAGTGATCTCAATATTTCCTGGCAGCTTGACGTTAATATATTTTCGCCAGTGAAATTCCCGACCTGATATCACGGGATCAACCGTTATATAGGTATTATCCACCGTGGGGCGGAATACGATCTTATGAATTTTCTCGTAGCGTTTACCGTTAATGTTAAAAGTTATGGCATTGCCGTCAACTTTAAATAGAATACTAGGAACTTCACAGGTGGAAAAGGTCAGAGTGTCTACTACCATCTCATAATCACACATATTGGATAAAAAGGTAGTGATCTTTTTTTGATTGTCCTGCGGGAGCACAATTCCGATTCTGATATTTGGTTCCTGGGAAGGAATAAGACCGGGCTTTAACATTGCGTTCTGCCTTTCTTAGTTAGTATTACAAATATGTTGTTACTTACATCATGGTGAAAAATCTTTCATAATATAAGTTATTTAAAATAGTATATTAAATGCCCGTTTTCAATTGTAAAGTTGAATATTTGCGAAGAAACAGGGAGGCTTATGCTAATGGAGAGTGGAGAATTGAGAATTGAAAATGAAAAATGGAGAATGAAGAGAAAAACGATGAGTCGTAAATTGTGAATCGCCTGCCCGGCGCAGCGGAGTGAAAGCGAATCAACTTTCTAAACCTAAAACAGACTTTTCTGATATTATCCGATTGAAATGAAAGCACTTTTATCTTAAATTGCCAAATAAATAAAATGGGAATAAACAAAGTTTTATAGAAAAATTAACGGAGATATTATGGATTATGTTCTCATTGTTTTAGGAATTATTCTCATGATCATCGGTATTGTCGGATGTTTGCTTCCAGTACTTCCAGGTCCGCCATTAAGTTATGTTGGACTGTTGTTACTTCATTTTACAGAACGATATCAGTTTTCATCCCGTTTCTTAATTATTTTTGCAATAATCACTGCTACAGTCTTTGTCCTCGATTATATTATTCCTGCTTGGGGCACGCAACGGTTTGGAGGCAGTAAGCGCGGTGTCTGGGGCAGTATTATCGGCCTTGTTGCAGGATTTTTTATTTTTCCCCCTTTAGGTATTATTATTTGTCCATTTATCGGTGCCGTGATTGGGGAATTGTCTTCGGGAAAAGATACTGCTAACGCAATGAAATCAGGTTTTGGTTCATTTATTGGTCTTCTGCTTGGTACCCTGTTAAAATTCATTGCTTCCGGAATGATGTTCTGGTATTTCGGGAAGGAACTATTTTTCGGTTGAAAAAAACAATAGAGGTTAAATCAATAATATCTTATAAATGATGAACAGCCCAAAATTATAAGCTCTACTAATATTTAATTTCTTGTTGCTCATCATAAAAAACAGTAATATTTTTTACAAAGAAGGAATACAGAAGGAATAAAAATGAAACACTTTACCAGGATAATACTGATTATTACATTAATTACGATGGTGGTTTTCGCTGATTCTAAAGTACCGATTAAGGCGGAAGTGGAAACACAAGCCCCCAATATTTTAGCTATTGCCCATGAATTGGATGAGGGTGTGTTTTGTGGTTGGAGCTATGGTGCGTACAATACCGAAAAGAAACATCTGAATTGCACGACCTTTGTTTCCGCGGTGATGGATACAGTATTAAGCCGTTTCAATATCAGTTACACAGCGGAGATGCGCAAGGATGTGCTTATCAATCATCCGAATCTCGACCGGAACGTAGTTAAGCTCGGCCCGGATCCCAAAGATCCGCGTTACGCCGGGGTAGTGTATGCAATCGAAAAATATAATCTTGGTAAGCGCATTACTGATCTTTCACAGGTGCAGCCGGGTGATTTTATTCAGTATTGGAAACAGCGCAAAAATGGCACGTGGTTTGGTCACGCTTCCCTTATTGAATCGGTTCGTTATGACAAAAAGGACGGTAATTATAAAGCGAAGATCTTCGGTTCCCACAAATCCACTAAAGGAATTGCGGTGAGTAAGTTTGAACTCCTTTTGAGTGGAGATGACAGGTTGGTTTATATAGGAAGAATTAGATAACAAATGCAGGGAACGGTCGCGACCGTTCCTTTTTATATTCCTTACTTTTCTTTGCTTGTCCAAAGAAAAGTAACAAAAGAAAGACTGCCACTAAACCTTTTG
>JAGLUM010000321.1 GCA_023134755.1 Fidelibacterota bacterium
GGATAAAGGATAGCCAATCATTTTCATGCTTCAATGAAATATGCGATTTCAGGGTATAATAATAATCATATCCGAATTGTTCCTGGCCCGCGGATTTGGGCGGATTTTGTTTAAAATACGGATGGTCCATCATATAATGCAAGAGATCAGAATTCAGCGTGCCTTTTTGGGCATATTCGCCTTTATTATCATAGGTTTTTTCGCCATGAGTAAAATCAATGATTGCTTTATCGATCAGGGTGTTCGCGGGTCCCGTATCCCAAGCGAGAATAGGTTCATTAGAACTACGGGGCGGTAAATAGGTCAGATTCGCGATACCTCCCATATTCAGGGCAATAACCGATGTATCTTCCCGACGAAGAAGATAATCATCCACAATCGGGATCAGAGGCGCGCCCTGACCGCCAAGACATACATCCGCTTTCCGAAAATCATAGATCACCGGGAGTCCGCAGATCTGTGCAATACAAGTCGCTTCTCCAATTTGAAGGGTATAATCCGGGGGCCGGTGTAACAGAGTTTGACCATGATTGGCAATCGCATCACATGATCCAGCATAGGTTTCAATGGTTTTACCGACCCATTTCCCCAACTCCATGTTCAGCCGGGCAATGTCGGATGCTAACAACTCCAAAGGATGTTTAAATGCGGAAGAAAATAATTCGGGATATGGAATGAAATGTGTTGCTAATACCTCATATAAGGGATAGCGGTCACGACCCTCAAACCGCACGCGGCATATATCCAATCCGTCCGCAGATGTACCGGACATAAGTCCGAGAATGGTTATTACATTCTTATCGAAAAGGTGCAAAAAAGGGGTATTCATACTCTATCCTGCTTATGATTACCCTACAAAATACAATAAAATCCTTTTTAATAAAATAATTCATTTGTAAAATACTTGATAAAATTCAATTGAGGTGCTTATTTGAGTTATTTAGAACAAATTCAGGCTGATATGAAACAGGCAATGCTGAATAAAGAAAGCGATAAGTTACGTACCTTGCGTATGCTGGTTTCAAAACTTCGCGAAAAGAAAATTGAATTAATGAAAGATCCGGAAGAGAAAGACGAGCTTGCGGTCTTAAAAAAAGCAGCCAAAGAACGTCAGGATTCTATAAGTACCTATACACAGGCAGGCCGTGATGACCTTGCCGATGCTGAGCAGGAAGAACTTAAACTTATTCGGACTTATCTTCCGCCAGAAATGAGCGATAAAGCCGTTGAAGCAATTGTTAAACAAGTCATCGCTGAGACGGGTGCATTATCTATGGCTGATATGGGACCTGTGATGGGCGTATCCATGAAAGCAGTAGCAGGTCAGGCAGACGGTAAGCGCGTCCAGGTAATTGTAAAAAAACTGTTAGGAGCATAACATGTATTGGGTAGATATTATTACCATCATTGTCTCTATCTTTTTTATATATAAATCTTATCAGCAGGGTCTTCTTTCCAGTGCATTCCGACTTGCCGGACTTGTTTTGGGTATTGTTATTTCCGCAAATCTTGGTGCATGGGCCAGTGATATAATATTACTGCAATTTAGCTGGTCTCAACAAGTTGCGGATATTGTTGGTTATATTTCCATTTTTATTATTGTTATTCTCATCGTTCAAATAATTGGATATTTTTTACGAACTATTATTCATGCTGTTAAGCTGGGCTGGCTGGACCGTATCGGCGGTCTATTATTTGGGGCCTTAAAAGCTGCAATTATTATGAGTTTGATCTTCTGGCTACTTCTCGCTATTCCTTCCGATTCACTAAATCGCGATTTGCAAGAAAAATCATTTTCCTATAAATTATTGGGAAACTTCGCCCCTTCTCTGTATGAAAAACTGGTTCAACCCTATATGAAGGACAGTGATATTCGTGACCGTCTTGATTTGCTGTTGCCTCCTGAACTTGATTCGCTGAATATTATTTCAGATTTTGAAAATCAACTAAAAGATGTTGAAGGCGTGGATGCAGTATCTATCGAGGAAATGAAAAAACGTTTCAAGGAACTTCCGCTTTCTAAGCAAATGGAGATCATAAGCAAATTATCGGGGAAAAATCCGGATTTGCAGGAAATCATTAACATATTATATTCAGAGACTCTATGAAACATAAAGCCCTCCGATTAATTCTTGGTATTTTTCTTTCTATCGCCGGATTA
>JAGLUM010000322.1 GCA_023134755.1 Fidelibacterota bacterium
TGGCAGGCACATAACAAGTATATTTTCGCGCAAATTGCCACAGCAGTTATTATTATCGATCAGCATGCTGCCCACGAACGGATTCTTTTTGAAAAAGCCCTGAAGACCTTTTCCGGATCATCTGCGCATGCAAGTCAGCAACTGCTTTTCCCGGTCAGTCTCGAACTGTCTCCGGATGATTTTTCCCTGCTCGCGGACGTGCTTGACGAATTTACAAAACTTGGATTTATATTACGTGCATTTGGAAAAAATACGATGTTGATCGAGGCAGTACCTGCAGATTTCCGGTATATTAATGAAGGTAAGATTGTTCTGGATATCCTGGATAATTTCCGGGAAAGACGGGAAACCCGGCATGATAAGCAATATAACATGGCTGCATCCTATGCCTGCAAGGCAGCTATCAAAGCCGGAGATGCACTGGAGCCCATCGAAATGCAGAATCTTGTGGACCAGCTATTCCAAACCGAATCTCCCTATGCCTGCCCCCACGGTCGTCCGACGATTATTAATTTGACCTTGGATGAACTGGATAAACGCTTTAAAAGGAAGTAACTAGTTACTAGTAACGAGTGACCCTGCTTTGCCAAGGCTTCGCCGAGTAGGCGGGTAAAGAGTAAAGAAGAAAATCAGAAGAAAATAATTTCATATATACATTTTGTTGCGCAACAATAAAGAACCCCAGCGGAGTTGAACATCTTCACAATTTCATGCCTTAACAAGTTGATATTCAATCACACCTACATCAAATCATCACATAATAACCCATCTCTTATATCCCATAAAAAATCTAATTTATAACTCCTAACTTCTTTTCCATCTTGCTTGCATTTCGAACCTGATTCGACTATATTTCGGTCTCTAAACAGAAAGGAAAGAGAAAATGAAACATATTTATTTGTTCGGTGCCGGTAAGGCAGATGGAAAAGCGACAGACAAGAATCTCCTGGGAGGAAAGGGCGCAAATCTTGCGGAAATGAATCTCATCGGCGTTCCTGTCCCTGCCGGTTTTACCATTACAACGGAAGTCTGTAACAAATGGTATAAAGACGGCAAAGATAAAACCGTAGAAATCATCAAACCCAAAATTGAAGCAGGAATTAAGCACATGGAACAAGTCATGGGCGCCCGCTTTGGTGATACGGATAATTCTCTGTTGATTTCGGTTCGCTCAGGTGCTCGCGTTTCCATGCCGGGAATGATGGATACTGTCCTAAACCTTGGTATGAATGACGAAGTAGTTGAAGGTCTTGCAAAGAAATCAGGAAATGCCCGCTTTGCATGGGATTCCTACCGTCGTTTTGTTCAGATGTTTGGTGATGTTGTATTAGGAATGAAACCTGAAAATAAAGAAGCTATTGACCCCTTTGAAGAAATTATTGAAGCAGCTAAAGAAGAAAAGGGTGTTGCTCTGGATACGGATCTGGATACAAATGATATGAAAGAGATCGTCGGTAAATTTAAAGCAGCAGTAAAGAAGGTTACCGGTCATGATTTTCCTGCAGATCCATGGGATCAACTTTGGGAAGCCATCGGCGCCGTTTTTGGCAGCTGGAACAATGATCGCGCTATTGTATATCGCCGTATAAACGGATATAAAGACGATTGGGGTACCGCTGTGAATATTCAAGCCATGGTATACGGCAATATGGGAAGCAATTCAGCGACCGGTGTTGCTTTTACCCGTGATGCAGCAACCGGTGAAAATATATTTAATGGTGAATATCTAATTGACGCGCAAGGTGAAGATGT
>JAGLUM010000323.1 GCA_023134755.1 Fidelibacterota bacterium
GCGATAATGCTGTTTTTGCATCCAAAATCAAGCAAAAGCACCGTTTTATCGCCCTTTCCGTGTTCAACAGGAGCATCTACCGTAACTTTTTCGATGAGCAATTCCTTGTTCGGATCGTAAAAATCGATATCTTTATCGTTAATAATTATTTTTCCCAGCATGGTCCCGCTTTCCCGCAGGACTTTGGTTAACGCGCGGGTATCAATTCCCGTGATTCCCGGAATGCCTTCTTTTTTTAGCCAGGCATCAAGGCTCATATCCGCATTCCAGTGGCTGTAGGTATCCGAAAGATTGCTGATAATAAAGCCAAAGGCCTGGATACCGGACGATTCCCAATGTTTTGTAGTAATAGCTCCGTCAGACTCCGCCGGGACGCCGTAATTCCCGATCAAGGGATAGGTGGATGTCAATATTTGACCGTAATACGATGGATCTGTCAGCGCTTCGGGGTATCCTACCATGCCGGTATTGAAGACAATTTCACCGGAGGTGGATTTGGGTGCGCCAAAGGCGGTACCCTCAAATTTCATTCCATTTTCCAAAATTAATGTTGCTTTCATTGACCTTCTATCGCTTTATTTTATTTTAGATTTTTGATTCATTCTCATCCTTATTTTTCCCCCGAAATAAACAGATACAGAACTCGGGTAAATCTAATAAATCATTGTACGGTTTAACAGAAAAAAATCAATGAATAAGGTCATTTTTTATTCAATTTGTTAATGAATGATGGATTATGATAACAAAATACAAATAATTACAGTAGAGACAAGGCAATGCCTTGTCTCTACTGGTTTCTGCATAGTGCATACTGCCTACTTTAAAATGACACCCCATTCCGTTACGACAAATCCTTTACGTTCGAAAGGAGGTATATTAGGTTCCTTTAATTCGACATATTCGGTCATATCCCTGATGATATAGAACAAGCGCAAGCGAGAATCGGCTCGTTGACTGAGTTTCAGTGGAATTACATGGTCAATCTGGGCGGTGTGTTGCGGCCATATACCATAAAAAGGTGCGTCTTTCAGGCGCGGAATCCAATAATCCACAAAATCGTAGATCTCTTTTTTGTTAAAGCCGTAGTTCCTCAAATTCATTGCAAAGAAAAATGGAAGATCTTTTTGTGCAGTTACCCAACCGCTGTCATATTGCCATACATCGGGCAGATCGGCTTCGTAAAATAGAAATTCATATTTTCGATTGATCGTTCCATCCGGCTTAACTCGTATATTTTTCCATTTCTTGGGATATTGAGGAATAGATTCAGTCACTTCGCCACCATAAGGGAACTCCAGCGAAACTATCATTTTTGTCTTTTTTTCTGGATAGAGGTAGATATTGGGTTTACGGACAGTATCAAAGTTATTATCAATAACAAATTTGACACGATAATCTGATTTAGGAATTGGATTGTCATTAATTCTTTGAGGTAATATTTCAGCAATTGTAAATGAATATTGTGAAAAATGTGAATCATAGAGATTCTCAAAATAATAAATACAACTATCCATGCATGTATCAGAAGAAAAAGATATGGTTTGTTCTCCAGAATTCGTACCAGCTGTAAACCACATCACGACTCTTCCTTCCCAAACGCAGGTTGCGCCTTCGGGACATCGGCTGTCCTCAGTGATACTATCAAGTCGAACCCAAAGGCTTGGATTTTCATATAATTTCTCAGCTATTGAAATAGTTACTGTGTCACCAAGTTCAAATTGATCTTTATCGAGTGGAA
>JAGLUM010000324.1 GCA_023134755.1 Fidelibacterota bacterium
TTGAATCATTGCAAATTCCGGAGTTTGATGATATTTCCAAAAATCTAAACCCGGGAGACATCTCTGAGCCCTTTGCTACACAGTATGGTTTTCACATTTTGCGCTTAAATAAACACTTAAACGCTGAAAAAATTACCCTTCAAACACATTACCCCATTCTGGAAAATATGGCGTTAAATGAAAAACAGGCACAGTTTTGGAATGGATGGATGGATAAATTATATAGTAAATATTATGTGGAAATAAAGTTCTAAAATATGAATAATTTTGACAGCTTTTCAGTTTTTGGTGTCTTTTTGTGTTTTTAAGTGTCTTTTTCCACAATTATAGCATACTTGTCCACATTATAAGAAGTACATAAGCGGTTAATTTTAAGGATGATTGAAATAGTATTCACTTAATTCACAGGATTAATAAATTTACTATGTATTTAAAAGAAAAAGATATTAAATTAAATAACGTAAAAAAATAAGTGTCAGAGGTGCTCAATGAAATTTACTGTTTCAAAACAAGATTTTTTTCTCGTGTTACAAAAGGTATCCAATGTAACACCTATTCGCTCCACATTACCCATTCTTAGCAGTATTCTTTTTACTGTAAAAGACAATACGCTTAAAATGCGATCCACAGATCTGGAAATTACCATGTCCGCAAGTTGTAAAGTAATTATGGAAGAAGAAGGGGCTATTGCGATCCCAAGTAAAATAATTAAAGAAATTACCAGTGAGCTTCCAGACACACAACTACACTTCCATATAGAAGACGAGCAGGTTATTATAACAACGGAAGAAGGCGGAGAATATAAAATAATGGGACATCCGGCAATGGAATTCCCCACAGAGCCCATTATTGACGATAGCAAAGTAGTTACACTTCAAGCTGAGAAATTTAAACGCATTGTTGAAAAAACAAGTTTTGCCGTTAGCCGCGATGAAATGAAAGTTGCCCTAAATGGCGTACTGTTTCAATTTTTTGAAAATGAGTTAAGAGCCGTATCCACAGACGGACATCGTCTCGTTAAATACACCCTAAAAGAATTCCAAGGAGCAGAAGACATAAAGGACATTATTATTCCACCAAAATTTTTAAATTTAAGTGTAAGCAGTTTAAAAAACGTGGATTTTGTAACCCTGCGCATTGGTAGCAATCATGTAATGTTAGAACTCCTGGATACCACAATATATTCACGTATCATTGAAGAGCGTTTTCCAGATTATGAAAGTGTGATCCCGGCTGAGAACAACAAAAAAATCTTTGTTAAAATAGACCCCCTACTTTCAGCTGTTAAGCGCGTTGGAATCTTTGCAAGTAAAAATACACGGCAAATTTCACTGTCTTTTTCGCACAACAGCGCACTAATTAAAGCAGAAGACATTGAAACAGCTTCCACGGCAAAAGAGAGCATTTCTTTAGAGTATAAAGACGAAGACTTCACAATAGGTTATAATTCCGATTACTTACGAGAGCTTATCCGGCATATAGACGGAGATACCGTGGAAATAAATTTAAAAAACTCCATGATGGCCGGATTGTTTTTTCCCACAGAACAATTACCGGACGAAGAAATTCTCTTTTTACTTATGCCGATCCGCTTAATGTAAAAACATCAAATAAATATTAAAGGATTGTATGAAAAAATTCTTCATACTTCTATTAATAGTGCCATTTTTCTTTTCATGCACATCTTTTATTTACTATCCCAATGGTGCAAATGCGCCTCTTTTTAAAGAAAAAGGTGAAATGCAACTCGCTCTCGGGATTAAGGGTCTGGGTGGCGACATTCGATCCGCATACGCATTGAGTGATTATTTTGCTATGCAGATAAATGCCAATTTTTTAGATGTGTTTGGCACTGAATTTGGCGTTGCGCACAATAGTGGACAATATTATGGCGAAGGCGCAATCGGATTTTACAAGCCCCTTTCCGAACGATTTATTTTTGAAGGATATCTTGGCACCGGACTAGGAACCACTTTTTTTAGAAATACCGAAATAGACTATTTACGCACAACAAATTATCACAAAATTTATGCTCAACTTGATGTTGGTTTTCGCTCGAAATATTTTAATATCGGACTAGCGATTCGCGAAGCTTTTGTAAATACTTATTGCACAAAAGTGAATGGGGTAATTACCGGCGATCAATATGTTGATACTTTTTTTGAACCCATTTTGTTTTTAGCGCTGGGGTCAGAAAAATTCAAGATCAACGCTCAGGCAGGTTTTTCAGATTCACAATTTTCGATAATAAATAATTATGCACCATTTATTTTTGGTTTGGGACTTGAAACACGGTTTTCATTAAAATAATCGAAATAAAAAATATTGTTAAAATATCGGGTGCAGAAAAACCGCAAAATGGATATATTAAAAAAATATTCATTATCTATGGGATATATTAAAATTATTAAAAACAAGAAACGACAATGATTAAAAAGCTGACAGTAAAACAATTTAGAATTTTTGATAAGAAATCCATTCAATTATTTCCCGGAATCAATATTCTTCTTGGAAAAAATGGTGTTGGAAAAACATCCCTTCTGGAAGCGATCTATTATATGAATTTTACAAAATCATTCAAGGCACCCACCGATGTGGATATGATTCAAATTGGCAGGGACTATTTCCAAATCCAAACAGAATGGGAGCAAGCTAAATATGTTCACGCACAGGGGAATTTTCTCAAACAGAAAGGAAAGCGTTTTATTTTTGACGGTGAAACCAAGCTTCGCATGTCCGATGTTATTGGTTCATTTCCCATGGTATTTCAGTCACCGGAAGATTTTCGCGTAACGTCAGGTCCCGGCGTGGAGCGCCGTATTTATTTTGATCGCTTTATATCTCAAATTTCCAAACAATATTTACAAAACATGATAAGCTATCGAAAGCTCTTGAAAAACCGTAATGCATATTTAAAACACCTGGCTGAATTAAAACAGTACCACTATACCGAACAACTTGAAGTGTATGATCTGCAGCTTTCACCGATCATGTTTCGTAT
>JAGLUM010000325.1 GCA_023134755.1 Fidelibacterota bacterium
TCATCATCATTCATCTGATAAACAACTTCCTTTATCTTGGATTGGTGCTCATGATTTTTCCCGAATTTACGGTAAATTTCTTTCTCATATTTTGAAAAGTAGGTTTTCATTTTTTGGGGATCATCGCAGGATGCAGCAGCTGCCTTTCCCGCGATCATACCGCTGTGAATAGCGTGGGTTATCCCGCCTCCGTTCAGGGGATTTACCATGTGTCCGGCATCGCCGACGATCATAAAATTATCTTGTGTTAATCTTTTAAGATTTGTGGTAACCGGTACACCGCCGGTGACATAACGCTGGATAGAGGCATCTGGAAAAAACCGGGCAAGAAAGCGGTCCATATAATCTTTAGCACAATTGGTATTGGATGAATATTTCCCGTTTATCCCCAATCCAATATTCGCGCAGTGGTTTGCTTTCGGGAATACCCAGGCATATCCACCGGGTGCATAGCAGGTGCCTATATAAAGATACAGTGCCTCTTCAGGCAAATGGATCCCGGATGCGGTGACCTGAACGCAAGGCTCAATATCTTCGGGTTTTAAGGCTGTTTGGATTCCCATTTGCCGGGAAATCCGACTTTCAACACCGTCAGCGGCAATCACGATCTTTGCATAATACTCGTGCATTTTTCCGGATTCCATCACACGAATACCCGAAACAGATCCATCATCCGAATGAATAAGTTCCTGTACATTGGCTTTCATTTTTATCTGTGCACCGGCTTCTGATACTCGGGCAGCTATATCATATTCAAAAAGATCCCGGTTAATAACATATCCCGAATACATATCCTTCTTTAATTTAATTTCTTTTCCATTGGGCATCACCAAGATAAAGGTATTTATTTCGGAACCAATCCATCGCGACTCCATTGGGAGATAGTCAGTGAAATCTTCCTTCCCTACAGCCTCTCCACAGCGGACAGGGATGCCCATTTCTCGCTTTCGTTCACATAATAACACGGATTTACCGGCTTTTGCTGCCTCCAATGCGGCAAAAAGTCCCCCGGGTCCTCCCCCAACGATAATAATATCCCAAGTTGTTTTCATTTTTTACTCTCCAATGCTGCTACGGGACAAATGTTTACACACAACAGACATTCTGTGCATAATTTATGATCAACAATCAAACTGTTTTCAGTCAACATTAGTGCATCAACCGGACAAACAGAAATACATGTACCGCACTGATCACAATGGTCTAATGGAACAATCATAAAATACTCCTATTGTTGAATTACTGTGGCCGTCAGGTACCCCAGTGTCGCTCCAAGAACGTCATAAAATAAATCTTTCCAACTAAAAATACCGTTTTTCCCAATCACATCATATAATTCTTTTCCAATGGAAAATGAAACTGTAATTCCAATGGATATATGCCGGGATGTTTCTGGGGAAACCAGTAGCATTTTGTCTAATAAGTAGGAATTTTGCAGGGTGAGAAAATAGGCTGAGCTGAGATGCATCCATTTATCATGTGAAAACCAGCGATCGCCTGGCTGCCGGAAGGAAAAAGGTTTTTCGGATGCGATAGTCGAATATTCATCCAGCATCCCATTATCTGTTCCCGCATTTTCACCATATATAACTTCATAATGTTTAACTTCTGAAAGAGGTACACGGGTAAGTGAGGAATCGTTTTCTGTCTCCTGAGAAAAAAGAAATACGAAAAAGCACAGACAGCAAAGGCAAATACGTTTCATTTTATGACTCCTATTGCACTTAAAAAGACCAGAAAAATCAGAATTGGCGCGACATATTTAACAAGAAACAACCATACCCTGCCGATATTGCGTTTCGTAGTTGTCAATCCAAAACCTTGATGCAGTTCATTCAGAACATCCTTTTTGCTCAGATACCAGCCCACAAAAATGGCGACCAGCATGCCGCCAAGCGGCAAAAGAATGTTGGCTGATAAATAATCCATAATATCAAAAATGTTTAAATCCCATAATCTAATATGGTTCCATCCCCCGAAAGAAAGCGCGGAGGGAATTCCTAAAACAAAGATAAACACAGAAGCACCGATAACAATATGATGCCGTGATAAACGGGTTTCATCCATAATGCTGGATACCAACATTTCTAAAATAGAAATGGTTGAGGTTAATGCGGCAATGGACAATAAAAAGAAAAAGAGAGTAGAAAAAATACCCCCGTGCGGCATACTGCTAAAGACAGCAGGAAGAACATGAAAAACCAATCCTGGTCCCTCTGCGGGATTAAAGCCCATAGCAAAGACCGAGGTAAAAATCGCCAGTCCGGCCATCAAAGCGATCAGAGTATCTAATACCGCGATCATGATACCGCAAAAAACGATATTATCGTTTTTATTTAAATAACTTCCATAAACCAACAGCACGCCCATACCCACGCTGAGAGTAAAAAAGGCATGTCCAAGAGCGATAAGAATGGTTTTATAGCTAACGGTACTCCAATCCGGTTTCAATAAAAAGTTCAAGCCTTTTTCACTGCCATCCAACGATATTCCCCAGACGACCAAAAAAAGCAGAATAATAAAAAATATCGGCATCAGCAAACGGGCGATTTTTTCAATGCCGTTTCTCACACCAAAATAGACTACAAGTCCACCAGCAGCAACAAAAAGAAACTGCCAGAAAATAATCCATAGCGGATTGGATACCAGTTGGTTGAAGTGTTGTGCGGCATCACCGGATGAGCTGAAAGCGGAGATATTACCAATAACAGATTCAACCATATATCCCATGGACCAACCGGCAACGACATTATAATAACTTAGAATTATCAGACCTGTCAGAAAAAACAGACCTCCAACCGCCATCCAGAATGGTTTGTGTTTTTTAGCATGCAATTTGAATGTTGATAGGGGTCCCAGCTGTGAATAGCGTCCCAGAAGCAC
>JAGLUM010000326.1 GCA_023134755.1 Fidelibacterota bacterium
CGTGTTGTCATTATTGGTTCAGAGGTAAAGAAAGTACTGTTCCCCAATATTGATGATCCGGCCGGGTTAAAAATAAAGATAAATGGACTAAAATTTAAGGTCATTGGTGTGTTTGCTGAACAAGGTAAGATATTTGGGATGTTCAGTATCGACAACATGGCTGTGGTCCCATATCAGACTAGCAAGGGTGTATTCGGACGTAGCTGGTGGCTATCGATCTCACTCAAGGTACGTGACGGAGCCGATAAGGAAGCCGCTGTTGATGAAGTACGTTATATTACCCGTGGATTGCGTGGACTGCGGCCTCTGGAGGCAGATAACTTTGCTATTAATCAGCAGGAAGCCATGGAAGATGAACTGGGCAAAATAAAAACAGCCATAGGACTTATTGGAATTGGTATCGCGGCCCTCTCTCTACTGGTTGGCGGTATTGGAATTATGAATATTATGTTTGTCAGCGTCAAAGAACGAACGAAGGAAATCGGCATTCGCAAAGCACTCGGTGCCAAACGTTGGGTGATCCTGATCCAATTTCTGTTTGAAGCCGTTATTATTGCGCTTATTGGCGGGATGGTCGGACTCGGATTAACGATGCTGCTTGTCGGTGTGATCAACAAGTTTTTTGTTGCAAGCATGTCCATTGGATTAGTCATAACTGCAATTTTTGTATCTATCGGAGTTGGCATTGTATCAGGCATTGTTCCCGCAAGCCAGGCAGCCCGTTTAGATCCTATTGAAGCAATGCGGTACGAATAAAGGAGGCAATGTGGATTTTTTAGAAATATACAGGTCAGCGCAATCGTCGATACGACAAAATAAATTACGGTCTTTTCTTACACTACTGGGCGTGGTAATCGGTATTTTTTCCATTATCGGCGTAATGACCGCTATCAATGTATTACAGCAAACCGTTGAAGATAATATGGGGGGATTAGGCGCCGGAACATTTCAGATACAAAAATATCCCAACATAAATATGGGAAATACACGCTGGAAGTACAATAATCGCAAAAATTTAAATTATCGTGACTTTGAACGCCTGTTGCCAAAATTGAAGATCGTCGATTATGCAACAGCGGAAGATTGGAATTACGGAAAAGTAATTCGCTACAAAGACAAAGAAACAAAACCGAATATTGTTATGGCGGGAATTACACACAACTGGGAATTTACCAACAACCTGAATATTGACATGGGGCGTATGATCACACAGATAGATGAAAAAAGCGGTGCCCATGTTATTATTTTAGGATATGATGTGATTGATATCCTGATGCCTAATCGGAATCCGGTCGGAGAAGACGTTAAAATCGACGGTATAAAATACTGTGTGATAGGTATCGCGGAACGTCAAGGTCAGCAATTTGGGCAATCTCGGGATAACCGGGTATATATTCCCCTGACAACCTATTTTAAATATTATGGCCAGGCAAGTTTTACCAGTCTGCATTACTGTCTCACCGTCGTCGATCAAGATGAATTTGAGGAAGGAATGCAGGAGGCCATTAATGAATTACGAATTATCAGGGGTGTTGAGCTCGGAGAAGAAAATGATTTCGAAATATGGACCAATGCTTCAATAATTGACAATTTTAATAAAATGACTGCCGCCATTAAAATTGCTGCGGCAATTATCGCATCCATCGCATTGCTCGCATCCGGAATAGGTATCATGAACATTATGTTGGTTACGGTTTCAGAACGCACCCGGGAAATTGGTGTGCGAAAAAGCCTGGGCGCAAAAAACAGGGATATTCTTTACCAGTTTATGCTGGAAGCACTGATACTGACCGAAATAGGGGGTGTCATTGGTATTATTTTGGGAATTATTGTTGGGAACCTTGTTGCTCTTGCGATGAAAGTCTCCGTAGTCTTCCCCTGGGATTGGGCAATCATCGGT
>JAGLUM010000327.1 GCA_023134755.1 Fidelibacterota bacterium
TGGCATGTTTCCACGGTAATATCTCAGGTGGAAGTGGATAAAAACGATCCCGGTTTTACTTCTCCGTCTAAACCGATTGGTGATTTTTACACCGAGACAGAAGCTCAGGTGATCATGAACACGCATCCTGATCAGATATTTAAAGAAGATGCCAGACGCGGCTGGCGGCGGGTTGTGGCATCACCAAAACCGGTGTTTATTGTCGAACAGGATTCTATCCTTAATTTGCTTGATCATAAATTTATTGTTATTACCTGTGGCGGCGGTGGTATACCGGTCGTAAAAGACGAAACCGGCAATTATCAAGGTATTCCCGCAGTCATTGATAAGGATTTTACCGCGGCAATGTTGGCGGAATTGGTGGAAGCACATTATTTGTTTATTCTTACTGCCATTGACTGTGTGTCTCTTCATTTTGGGACAAAGGACCAGCAAAACATTACGAAAATGACTGTTGAAGAAGCCCGGCGCTACGTAAAGGAAGGGCAATTTTCTCCCGGCAGCATGCTGCCAAAAGTAGAAGCTGCCATCCGTTTTGTGGAATCGGGCAAAGATCGTAAGGCAGTCATTACTTCTCTGGGAAAAGCGCACCTTGCCATGCGCGGTGATGCCGGTACATTGATAACAAATAAATAATTTTTTACAAAATAATAGTGCTTTCTGTACATTTTCTCTATGTTCAATATGTTGATTGGTAATTATTTTTTTCGTGAAGGTACTATGCTACATTCATCTCGCAGAATTTTGATTTCTTTTATGTGTGTGCTTTTCTCTTCAGGCCTTGCGTTATACGCGTCGGAACCTATTCATATTACCATCAATAATTTTGTATTATTTACTTTCACGGAAGATTTTTACGGTATTCAATATAATAAAAACGCCTACAACGATACCACATCACTAAACAAGTTGGAAAAACTGGATTTGAAATGGTTGCGTCTTTGGGCTTATCCCGAGGATTTTCATCCGGAACCCGGCGTGTGGGAGTGGACAACTCTGGATCAACAGATCAACGAAGTTCATGACTTGGGATATGAAATCGTGCTGTGTTTGTTCCAGTCGCATGACTGGTTTACCGGTACACCTGAAAACGGTTGGTGGAACAATGACACCGCCGTCGCGGAATGGCGAATAACAGCACGCGAGCTTGCCTTGCGTTACCAGGACCGGGTCAAGATGTTTCTGATGTTTGATGAGGTAAATTATTTATCTCCTAACCTTGATGATTACATGACCTTCAAACAATGTGCTGAACTTTATGTAGCAGCTGCTACAGAAATCAAGAATGTAAATCCGGACCTGTTCTGCGGTGGTCCCTCCGGATACGGTGGTTGGGAAAACGGGCATTGGGGAAATTATGTTATACAGGAACCCGGTGGATCTGATTTGTTGGATTTTATTTCGGTTAATCAGTTCATTACCTGGGATCCGGAAGAAAGCGATGCGGATGTGATGGATCATACCATTTGGTATGAAGAGGGACCGAATAAAATCAGGGATATGATGGGTGACAATTCTCCTGACATGTTGGTATTGGATGCCTACAATGTCAACGGACTTTGGCAGTATCAGGGAGAATTGTGGACCGATCCTCGTAATACAAATTTATTTGGCGGTATTTATCACGCGGCAGCCAAACTGCACAGTGCAAAAGGCGGCTATGATATTACCCTGCATTGGGAAACACTGGGCGGATATGGTGTCTTGCGCTGGTATCCCGATTTTGAAGAAAATCCACCATATTATTGCTGGCGCTTTCTCATTGAAACTGCCGACTTAACAGCAGGTTCCATACTCATTGATGCACAAAGCACAGAAGTCGCAAGAGATGCACAACATATGAGTCCAATAAATGTAAACAGCTATCATGTTCAACCTTTTGCCATAAAAAATGCTGATGGTAATGTGCGCATCATACTCATTAATAAATACGATGAAAGTAAAACACTTACCGTACATACACCGGAAAATATGAACCATTATAAACGTTACCGTTTTGATAGCGATCGTATTGAAACATCCATGGATATGCTGGATTGCAGTGCTGTGGAAGATTCGGCAAGTATCACGTGTCCGCCCATGAGCGTGACAGTCTTGCGTTACGGACCCGAGGCCGCCGTGACGATTTCAGACGTTTCCTCGCCCGAAATCTTTTATCTTGGGCAGAACTACCCAAACCCTTTTAATGCCGGTACAGTGATCCCCTATTGCTTAATTCGGGACGAAATGGTGGAGATAAGTATTTATAATCATCGCGGAGAAAAGGTTCAGACACTTCTACATCGCACGCAACAAGCCGGAGCACATAAACTTTTTTGGAATGCGGAAGGATATCCAAGTGGTATTTATCTGTGCAAAATCCAAAGTGAAGATGGCCTTGCTGTAAAGAAAATGCAATTAGTTAAATAAGCTGGCCTAATGGTAATTTCTGAGGCT
>JAGLUM010000328.1 GCA_023134755.1 Fidelibacterota bacterium
CGAATCATGTTTCTCATAGGCTGAATATAGAATATCACATGCAGAATGCCAATAACAAAGAAGCGAGGAAGCAAATATGCCAAGAAGCCAAGAAGCTGGCTCCGCAGTAGTTCCTACGGAGGAAACAAACAACAGAAAAGCCTCTCACAAATGGTAATCCGTTTTCGTTCTTCATTGCCCTGTCCGGCGTAGCTTGAGTGTAGCGAGAGCGTAGACGGATCCATTCTCCATTGCTTGTCCGACGAAATCTACCGAAGGTGGAATGTAGGCGGGTCAATTATCAATTTCCTCAAACCCTGGACTTTAAACCTTTAAACTCCTAAACCCTTAAACTCTTCAACTCTTCGACTTCTAAACTTTTCTTTTCATTGCAGTGTAAAAATAATAGTAATATATTAACGGATGATCATAATAAAAGTGTATTTCGCCACATGAAAATAAGAAAATATTACATTTTGTTCATTTTTTGCTTTATAAGTGCCTGGGCATCTGATTTTTCTCGTTGTCTGGAATTTAACGGTGAAAGTAACTATGTGATCATTGACAACAGTCCGCTAAATGTAAGCAGAAAATTCACGATAGAATGTTGGTTTAATGTACATACCTTTGTAGACGGCGCAGCTATCATTGATAACGGCACGGCAGATACATCGGGAGTCATCTCTGGCTACAGTATTTGTACTGCTGATTCCAATCGGATAGTTATCCGTATGGGAAATGGCAACAGTGATATCCGCGTACAGCTGGACAGTATTACTGCAAATTTGTGGCAGCATCTGGCCGTAACTTACAATAAATATAAAAATGATGAAAATATTGTTGTTTTCCTGAATGGAAAGGTTATTAAAAAAACTGATTGTGATATAGTACTAACATATCCGGATAGTTTCCATCCCTATGGTCTGAACATCGGGGGCTACCGGGACGATCTGTATAAAGTATATTTTGATGGCATGGTGGATGAGTTGCGAATATGGAATATTGTCCGCAGCAATACCCAAATCCGGGCTGCTATGGACTCTGAACTTGATTCTCTTGAAACGGGATTACAAGGATATTATACATTTAATCATGAAAGCGGCGGTATACTGGAGGATCTCAGCGAATCTGAAAATCATGGCCTGCTTGTGAATATGCCGGATTCATGCTGGAAGCTTTCCTATGCGCACCTGATGACCCTTCAACCGGATGATGTAGCATTTCGACGTATTGTACTCGCGTGGATATGTTCACCGGGTTTTACTTCATTTACTGTAGATCTTTCAGAAGTGCCGGATTTTACCTCTTCCCTGCCCGGATTTCCTCTGTCGGACATTATTACCAGTTATTACATTATTGATGATATTGAGCCCGGAACCTATTATTATCGCGTTAAAGGGCATTTTGAAGGAGAAGACCCGGATTTAGAACCTTGGTCTATAACGCAACCTGTAACTAC
>JAGLUM010000329.1 GCA_023134755.1 Fidelibacterota bacterium
CGACTAAAAACATTCTATTTTAAAGTAATAGGAGGGAATGTAATCATTGTGCAACGTAAGCTTGCTAATATTTTATGTTCCAAAATAGTACGAAAACGTAATAACAAAGGAGTTCGGTTATGTTAATCGATATCATTTTACCGCTTTCTCTGGTATTTATCATGTTTAGTCTGGGGCTTGGTCTGACCATTGATGATTTTAAGAATGTCGCTAAACACCCTAAAATTTTTGCTGTCGGCCTCATCAATCAGATGGTATTATTACCTCTCGTGGCCTTTGGGATCATTCTCTTATTTGGGATAACAAAGGAAATGGCGGTGGGTCTCATGATCCTCGCGAGTTGTCCCGGCGGGGTTACCTCCAATATTATCACGAAAATGGCCAAGGGCGACACAGCCCTCTCTATCTCTTACACTGCTGTAATTAGTGTTGCCACTGTGCTCACACTGCCGCTTGTAACTGCCTTCGCCATTCATTATTTCATGGGTGCTGAGGCACCTTCTATCAATATTTTATCGCTCGGTTTGACCATGTTTCTGATTACATTGGTCCCCGTGGGTATCGGTTTGTTAACCCATCACAAAGCACAAAAGTTCACTAAATCGTTTGAACCTATCGCCAGCAAGATCTCTGCAATTCTCTTTGCTCTGATCGTTATTGCAGCACTTGCCAGCGAATGGCAGGCCTTTGTTAAAAATGTAAAGATTCTTGGTCCGGCTATTGTGGCACTGATCGTGGTCATGCTTCTGATCGGATATTTCTCTTCGAAATTATTCAAGATGAAGGAACCCCAGGCTGTCTCAGTGGCCATTGCTACCGGGATCCAGAACGCTACCGTGGGTATTGCTATCGGGAATATTATTCTCCCGGCCGCAGAAGGATTGTCCGTATTCTCACTGCCTTCCGGTGTGTATGGCATCCTCATGTATCTGGTTTGCTTACCTATTGTATTTATGTATGTAAAATGGATCCGCTCGAAAATGAAAAATGTGTAATACAAGATCAAAGATAAAAAAATAGCGAAAAGATATAAGAGATAAGTGATGAGTGAAAAGCTCATATCTTATCTCTTATCGCTTATATCTGAAATTAATGAATTGCTTATGAAATATTATATTCAATAACGCTCAATTATTTCAGCAAGAGCATCTTCCTGCTTTGCATATACTCCCCCGCCACCATGCGGTAAATATATACTCCGCTGGGCACCGGATTATCGGCTTGGTCGGTACCGTTCCAGGTAATCTCATATGTGCCGACAGGTTGATTTTGATAGGACCATTGTTTGATCTTTTGGCCAAGTATGTTATAAATGGTCATTTTAACATCAGTTTGTTCCGGCAGTTCATACTCCAAGGTTGTAATTGGGTTGAAGGGATTGGGGTGGTTTTGGTATAGTATGAGAGTATTGGGTATGGAATTTTCTAATGATGAAAAGGTATTATTGAAGATATAAAATCCATCGCGGCCGGCAGTTGCATAGATCATATTTTCATTAAGGAATAAATTACCTATACCATAATAAGGTTTGTATGATGTCAACAACATGATTGAATCAGGATCTTGGACATCTAGTGCAATTAAACCCAGATCACTATCGGTAACAAATGCCACGTTCCCTTTTATCTGAACTTTGCTAAACCAACTGTTATTGCAATAATGACCCAATTCAATCGGATTTATCGGATCACTAATATTATAGATCTTTAAACCGTTTTCGCGTTCTGCAACATATAGAACATCATCTTCATAACTTACACCAAGCGGACATCCTGTGGTATTGATTGTTGTCATAACCATAGGATTACCGGGATCGCTTATGTTAATAATTTTTGTTCCTCCATAAGCACATGCCAAAAACAACAGAGTATCCTTTACTGTAATATCATATGCGCTTGAAGAAACATCTAAAGTACAAACTTTTACAGGGTTTAAAGGATCGCTGATATTTGCGATAAAAAGACCATAATCACGATTTGCTACATATATATGGTCATTTTCAACACATAAGGCATTCCCGTATGGGCCATGTAACCAAGAGGCTTCACTAATATTTTCTGGATCAGAAATATCTAAAATATTGAGCGGACCGCTTACATTTATCACATAGGCATAATCATCTTCTACATCTATATCATAGGCTGAGCCAAGTCCTACAGTAGGCTCATCAAAATAACCAACGGTTTGAGGATTTCCCGGATCACTGATATCCACGGCTCGTATACCGGCGCTACTTGAAGCAATAAAGGCATTCTCTCCCTCAACACATATGCCATAACTGCTTCCATTGGTCAGATAGTGATAAATCAGAGTATGACTAACGGGATTCCAATCATATACCTTTAATCCTCCGGATCCTGCAGCTACGTAACAACGCTTATTTTGGACAAAAACATCTCTTGCATCGTCGATCTCGATTGAATTTTCAAGACAAAGGTTTGCAGAATCAGAAGCATTAATGATTCTCAAATAATCTCCAACATCCGTAAACACCGTAACATATACTAAAGAATCTTCAA
>JAGLUM010000033.1 GCA_023134755.1 Fidelibacterota bacterium
CGACTACACTTCGGATTAAACTTTCTCCGCCGCGGGGAATGATCAAATGAATCAGATCATCCTGTTTCAGCATCTCATCCACGGCTGCTCGGTCTTTGGACGCGAGATACGATAGCAAATATTCATTCACGCCGTTGTCTTTCAAGGCTTCTTTCAACACCGTCATCAACGCCATATTGGAATGATAGGCATTGTTACCCCCGCGCAGGATGACCGCGTTCCCGGATTTTAAGCACAAAATGGCTGCTTCAATGGTCACATTAGGACGGGCTTCATAAATGATGCCAATTACACCGATGGGAACACGCATGCGGCCGACTTTAAATCCGGCAGGGCGCACGACCATGTCATAGATCTTGCCAACGGGATCCGGAAGGGCAATAATCTCATGGCAGGACTGAATCATGCCTTGGATCCGTTCGTCATTTAAGGCCAGGCGATCCAAAAACGCCGCCGTCAGTCTCCGTTCTTTTCCGGCATCCAGATCTTTTTGATTTTCTTTAAGCAGAAAATCCCGATGCGCTGCTATTTTTTCTGCAATGGATTGAAGGATATTATTTTTTAATTGGGTCGATCCGATCTTTAAAAATTCCTGATAGGCCGCATGGGTATTCTTAGCAAGTTCACGTACCATGGTTCCTACTCCTCCTCTTTTAATATAATCATATTGTCTCGATGAATAATTTCATTATAAAATCGATTAACAACAGCTTTATTGATATTATTGGTTCGCTGACCCTTGATTTTTTCGATGTCCGAATTGGAGTAATAAGTAATTCCTTTCCCTATCATCTCCTGATCCGCATTGAAGATGCCAACAATTGTTCCCTCTTGAAAATCCCCTTCAATTTTTAAGACACCACCCGGCAGCAGGCTTTTGGTCTGACTGATCAATGCTGTCTCGGCCCCCTGATCTACGATGATCTTCCCTTTGATCTTATGGTTAAAGAAGATCCAGCGTTTTCGTTTTTTCTGAAACTTTGTATCCGGTTTGATATAGGTGCCAATATCTTCACCTTCAAGAATGCCTTTTAAATTAGGCGTAAAACCATTGCTTATCACCACACCGACCCCGCTCAGTGTTGCCCGCTGGGCCGCCTGCAGTTTTGAAGTCATCCCGCCGAGAGATAAATGATTTTGCTTATCCTCGATCAGTTTGAATGTGGCATCATCAATTTTATCAAGATACCCGATACGCTCGGCATCATCGCAATGATGGGGATTTTTTGTAAAAAATCCGTCGGTATTAGTAAACAGAATCAGGAGATCCGCATCCATTAAGCTGGATGCCAGCGCGGACAAGGTATCATTATCGCCAAATTTCAATGCATCAACGGCCACACTGTCATTTTCATTGATGATTGGGATAGCACCGTATCGCATAAGCGACAGCATGCAATCGCGCGCATGAAGAAAACGTTTTCGATTCTCGATAATATCATAGGTCAGCAGAATCTGCCCGGTATTCAAATTGTTCCGGGCGAA
>JAGLUM010000330.1 GCA_023134755.1 Fidelibacterota bacterium
TCCTATTTTGTGGAGGCACTAACTGATAAAATTGAAGCAGAAGCAGAAGCCTATATTAAAAAAATTGATGAACTGGGTGGTATGTCCTCAGCTATTGAGCAAGGTTATGTGCAACGGGAAATCCAACGGGAAGCCTACCGTATCCAAAAAGAAATTGAAAATGATAAATGTATTATTGTCGGAGTGAATAAATTCACGATAAAAGAAAATTCCCCGACAAATTTATTACGTATTGATCGGCGTATTCAGGTTGAACAGATTAAACGTATTGAGAATCTTAAATCGAAACGCGATGACAATGCTGTATATAATTCCCTGCATGAATTGAAAAATGTATGTGAAGACGATCGCAATGTGATGCCCTATATTATATCCGCTGTTAAAAATTATGCCACACTGGGTGAAATCTGTGATATCATGCGCGATGTTTTTGGTGAATATAAAGAAAATATTGTAGTCTAAGGAGAGAAGCGGGAATATGGTAAAAAAAATATCACATATCGGTATAGCAGTCACATCTCTGGAAGAACAAATTCCGTTTTACAGGGATGTGCTCGGACTGGAATTTACGGGTACTGAAACAGTGGAAGACCAGATGGTAAAAGTCGCTTTTTTTAATATCGGAGATACCCGTATTGAACTTTTAGAGCCCACAAGTGAAAACAGCACGATTGCGAAATATATAGCAAAGCGCGGACAAGGAATTCATCATCTCGCTTATAAAGTGGACGACTGCCAGACTGCGTTGGATAAGATGGAAGCAGAAGGGATCCGTTTGATTGATTCATCACCACGCATCGGAGCGGGGGGACATAAAATTGGTTTTGTTCATCCAAAATCAACCTTTGGCATATTAATAGAATTAACCGAAGAACATAAATAGCAGAATATGGGTATAAGAATGGACAATATTAAACAATTACATGATTTACGCCGTCAGGCAAAAATGGGTGGCGGAAAAGAGCGGATCGATAAACAGTATGAAAAAGGCAAGATGATCGCCCGTGAACGTATTAACTTATTATTAGACCATGATTCTTTTGAAGAATTTGATATGTTTGTAAAACATCGTTGTACCGATTTTGGAATGGAAAAAAAACATTTTTTAGGTGATGGAATTGTCACAGGATGCGGTACTATTGATGGTCGTCTTGTGTATGTTTATGCTCAGGATTTTACGGTTTTTGGTGGCAGCTTAAGTGAAACCGTAGCTGCAAAAATTGTTAAAGTAATGGATATGGCAATGAAAATGGGTGCACCGGTTATCGGATTAAATGATTCAGGTGGTGCGCGTATTCAGGAAGGGGTCATGGCGCTTGGCGGCTACGCTGATATTTTTCAGAAGAATGTTGAAGCTTCCGGTGTTATTCCGCAGATTTCTGCAATTCTTGGTCCCTGTGCCGGCGGTGCGGTCTATAGTCCCGCAATAACCGATTTTGTAATTATGACAGAAAAAACCTCTTATATGTTCATTACAGGACCAAAGGTTGTAAAAGCAGTTACTAATGAAGTTGTTACTGATGAAGAGCTCGGCGGAGCCATGGTACATGCCGCAAAATCTGGAGTTGCTCATTTTGCCGCAGAAGATGAAACAGAAGCAATCATGCTTATCCGTAAATTAATTTCATATTTTCCATCAAATAATATGGAAGAAACGCCCATGGTAACTCCAAAAGATACTATTGGTCGGCATTCCGATATATTGAATACGATTATTCCTGAATCAGCGAATCAACCATATGATATGAAAGAAATTATTTACGAAATTGTGGATGATCAGGAATTTTTTGAAGTATCCCGGCATTATGCTCCTAATATTGTTACAGGTTATGCACGGTTTAACGGCCGGACAGTCGGTATAGTTGCCAATCAGCCAAATTATCTTGCAGGTGTTCTGGATATAAAAGCAAGTATTAAAGCAGCTCGTTTCGTCCGTTTTTGTGATGCGTTTAATATTCCTTTGTTAACTCTTGTTGATGTACCTGGATTTTTACCGGGTATTCAACAGGAGCATCGAGGGGTAATAAAGCATGGTGCAAAGATGTTATTTGCATATTCCGAGGCAACCGTGCCGAAAATAACCATTATTATTCGTAAAGCATACGGTGGTGCATTTCTTGCTATGTGCAGCAAAGATTTGGGTG
>JAGLUM010000331.1 GCA_023134755.1 Fidelibacterota bacterium
TATGGATTACGGCAGTTTGATGTATATTACCCTTCAAAGAGCGAAAACAGCACGTCAGGCCGTAAAAAATATGGGAGAGCTTGTTGAAGAATACGGCTATTACAGCAGCGGAGAATCGTTTTCCATTGCCGATCCGAACGAAGTGTGGATTATGGAAATGATCAGTAAAGGGCCGGATAAAAAGGGGGCGGTCTGGGTGGCCCGCAAAATACCCGATGGTTATATTAGCGGTCATGCCAATCAGGCCCGAATCCGGCAATTCCCCTTGGATGATCCTGATAACTGTCTTTATGAAAAAGACGTCATTAAACTGGCTAAGGATAAGGGCTGGTTTGAGGGGGAAGACACCGATTTCAGTTTTGCAGATGCTTATGCTCCTCTGGATTACGGAGCGCTACGTTTTTGCGAATCCAGAGTCTGGAGTATGTTTCACCGGGCGGCGCCCTCACTTAATTTATCAATGGATTATGTTAAAGGCGTTAATATAGCAGAGCCCATGCCCCTCTGGATAAAGCCGGATAATAAACTCTCGTCCCGTGATGTAATGGAATTAATGCGCGATCATTTTGAAGGTTCGGATTTTGACATGACTAAAGATGTTGGCGCCGGTCCGTATAGCCTGCCTTACCGCTGGCGTCCGCTTACCTGGGAAGTAGACAGTGTGGAATACTGTAACGAGCGGGCAACTTCGACACAGCAGACGGGATTTTCATTTGTCGCCCAGGCCCGTTCCTGGCTGCCAGATCCCATCGGCGGCGTTCTGTGGTTTGGTGTGGACGACACGTACACTACGGTTTATGTGCCCATGTATTGCGGTATCAAAAAGGTTCCGCATAATTTTGCGGTCGGCACCGGTGACTTCCAACACTTTACCTGGGAATCAGCCTTTTGGGTATTCAATTTTGTTTCCAATTACAGCTATCTTCGCTATAACGCAATGATAAAAGACGTTCAAAAAGTTCAGCGTGAACTGGAAGGGAAATTTGCAGCGGATCTGCCGGGGATAGATGACGCCGCTGTGAAACTGTATAAAGAATCGTCCCAGTTAGCCATTGATTATTTAACGGAATATTCTGTTGAAATGGGTAGCCTGACCGTTAATCGCTGGAAA
>JAGLUM010000332.1 GCA_023134755.1 Fidelibacterota bacterium
AATATAGCCATTCTTGCTCTCTTGCCAACCTCAGTTGAAATAGCCACATCAATTGATGGGAAACACTTCGATAATATTAACAGAATAGAAAATGATATTTCGCCAAGATCTCCTGAGAATAACATCAAATGTTTCAGCGTCGATTATCCGTCTGCTACTGTAAGATATATTTGGATCAAAGCAAAAAACAGGCGTGAACGTCCTCCAAGTTCTGTCGTTCACAAACAATTTCCCTGGTTATTATGTGATGAAATCGTTGTTGAATAGCTATTATTGGATAGTGGGAGCTGTCTCATCAATATAGAGCCAGCTCATATAAGTATAGGGTAGATTATTCATATAAAAGAGATATCTGTCAGATAAATGGAAATAATAAAAAATGGAGACTATTATGAAGTACAAATTACAAAAAACTATTTTTTTAATTTTACTCATGCTTACCGGCACTGTTTACTTTTCATCCTGTGTTGAAGAAATATTGGATATTGCAATCATACCAAAACCACAAAGCATCGAGTTAAAAGAAGGTCAGTTTACAATTAATCCTCAAACCCGAATATTGTATAATGAAGGGGGTATGGAAACAGTAAATTATTTACAAAAACAGCTCAAAACGGATGTGGATATTTCTTTGGAAGTCAAAGAGTCGAACGACCCAAAGGAAACAGATAATTGCATATTGATCCTGACTGCTCCGGAATTAAAAAACCACTTAGGTGAAGAAGGATATACCCTTCAAATCGATAAATCTGGAATCAAAATTTCTGCAGCGACTTCAACCGGAAATTTTTATGGGATACAATCTTTAAGGCAACTTTTACCTGTCCAAAAGGAAGAGAATGCAGAATATCCCCCGACAATTCCATGCCTTTTAATTGAGGATAAACCACGTTTTTCCTGGCGGGCTTTTATGCTGGATGAGGCGAGACATTTTAAAGGCATGAAGGTTGTTAAAAAATTACTAGACCAAATGGTTCTCCATAAAATGAATGTATTTCACTGGCATTTGGCTGATGATCAGGGTTGGCGAATTGAAATAAAAAAATTCCCCGATTTAACAGAGATTGGTTCTAAGCGTGCAGATACTCAGATTGGCGGATGGGATAGTGACCAATATTCCGGACAATCCCATGAAGGTTTTTACACTCAGGATCAGATTCGTGAGATCGTTCAATATGCAACAGACAGACACATCAACATCGTACCCGAGATCGAGATGCCCGGTCACGCAAGTGCGGCAATTGCTTCTTATCCGTGGTTGGGTGCCTCAGGTAATAAGATTGAAGTTTCGGTCCGATTCGGTAAACATTTCGATATTTTTAATGTGGCTGATCCAGAGGTAGAACAATTTCTAAGAGACGTATTGCTGGAGGTTATGGATCTTTTCCCGTCCAAAGTAATCCATATTGGCGGTGATGAAGTAAAATACGACCAGTGGAAAGAATCAAAACAGGTTCAAAACTTTATGAAGGAAAAAGGATTAAAAACTCCTGCCGATCTTCAGATTCATTTTAACAATAAAATATCAAACTTTATTGAATCACAGGGCCGACG
>JAGLUM010000333.1 GCA_023134755.1 Fidelibacterota bacterium
AATAAAAACAAAAAGGAAGTTTTAGCTATTGTTCAGCAAAAAATTTCCTCCACATCCGAATCTTCAGAATCCTGATATTTCTCTCCTTCCTTTGAAGCAATATAATTTATTGCATTTTCATCATATGTCTGTTTTATTATGTTTTTGAATAACTTTAAGATTGGACTTTCTGTGTTTTTATATTATATTTTTCATTGAAGTAATAATTAAAAAAACACTAAATCATAGTCATTGTATATGATTATACAGGAAAGGGAATAACTACACTTGGAAGATAAGGCTTTTGAACAAGAGATGATCGACAAAATCGCACACAAAATCGTCGACCGGCGTTTATCTGTCCCAGCTGTTTTATTCTTAGAGATAACCAAACCACTAAGTTTTTTGGGCGCACAAACCCTTAATTTTTTTGGTCCAATCATTGAATCATTTATGAAACGGGATAATCGATATTACGATTTTACCGAAATGTTGGAAAAACGTGAAAATATTGAACGCATATTACAGCGCGTGGAAGAGCTTGAGGAGGAAATATCTTTAAAGCATCCACCCAAACCAAAACGCAGACGAAAAAAAAAGTAAACATCATACCATTGGAAGTGGAGGATTAAATGATCGTTAAACGAACTGTATGTTTGCTGTTTCTTTTGCTTGGAGTTTTTAGTTTTGCATTTGCCGAACTTGCAATTCTTGCAGAAGGAGAAGCCTCAGAGCCAGATGGGAATAAAGTAAATATTACCATCACGCCGGCAGAAGGATCCAGCATTTACATCATTCAGAAAAGCGAAAATTCCGGTGAATGGGTACCCGTGCTTGAAACACGCAAACTCGTTTTCAGCACAAATATCACCAATGATATTCCAACCCAATTCAAGGTTATCGCTCTTGATGAAAACCGTTCAGTGGTGGGAGAAACTTTCTCTGAATCTATTGTTACGGAAGCCATGTGGTTTAATGTTAATCGAACTAATCGTTTTATTGCATTAATTCTAATATCGGGAATAATCCTGTATTACATTACACGGGCTAAAAAGAATAAGAAGATATATTTACGTCCGGTAGCAGGTCTGCAGGCTTTTGAAGAAGCTGTTGGCCGTGCAACAGAAATGGGGCGATCAGTATTGTTTGTACCGGGTATCATGGACCTTGATCAGGTCGAAACGATTTCAGGTCTGATTATTTTGGGACATGTCGCAAAGATGACAGCCCGTTATGAAGCTGAATTAAATGTCCCTGTATCTCGTTCTCTGGTAATGGAATCCGGCCGAGAAACAGTTCAGTCTTCTTATATCAGTGAAGGGCGACCCGATTTATTTTCCAGTGATATGGTTCATTACTATACGGATGACCAATTCGCATTTGCGGCAGCAGTTGACGGTATAATGTTGCGGGAAAAACCCGCTGCAGTTTTTCTGCAAGGCAAATTTTTTGCTGAATCTCTCATTATGGCTGAAACCGGAAACTCTATTGGCGCAATTCAAATTGCAGGTACCGGGTCACCGTCTCAAATCCCATTTTTTGTTACTGCATGTGATTATACCTTAATTGGTGAAGAATTTTTTGCTGCAAGTGCCTATTTGGGTGATGATCCGAAGCTTTTAGGTTCTATTAAAGGTCAGGATATCGCAAAAGCAATTCTTATGGCATGTCTGGGTTTGGGGATTCTTTTTGAAACCTTTAATCTGCATTTCTTTAAAAACTTATTTCTAGGATCATAAAAAAGAGGTAATTATATATGTTTTGGAAACGAACAATTCCTTCCATCATTGTCGGCGCAGTGGGTATTATCATGCTTCTGTCATGGTTTATTCCACATGCACCATTTGACGAGCTTGAAATCCATGCAACACAATGGTACGATATCATTGCAAGTTTCGCAATGATACTGGGAGCGCTCAATTTATTGAAGCTTCAGGGACGAAAAGTTATTAAACGTCGTAAAGGCTGGCTATATAGCTTAGCGGCTATTTTGTCGTTCTTTTTAACTTTATCTTTTGGGTTCTTTATTAAAGGCGGATATTATCCGAATTTAATCTCCGTTGGTGATAATCCGGATGCTGTTTATATGAGAATAGCTGAAGTTACCGATAAGCCCATTGAAGAAGTACAAAGTATGTATAGCGAACCCGGAGTAAACGGAGAAAAAATTATTCTTCATAAGCCTGTGGTATCTAAACGGGCTGCCCAAAGATCTATTGATGAATTTGAGGACTTGGGTGCAACTGTCAGTCTGGGCGAGCTAAGATGGGGTTCACATGTACAAGGTGAAAACACCTATTACCGATGGATCTTCTATTCTTTTTTTACTCCCCTTTCAGCAACCATGTTCGCACTTCTGGCTTTCTTTGTAGCATCCGCATCATACCGTGCTTTTAAAATCCGTAATGCAGAAGCAACTGTCCTGCTACTTTCGGGTGTTTTAATTATGCTTGGACGTGTGCCGCTAGGTGCTTTTCTGACATCTTGGACACAGAATATTCCATGGTTGTCCTGGCTACACCTGCCTGTTCTTCAGGAATGGCTTTATCAGTATCCCAATGCAGCCGGTGCACGTGCTATTATGATCGGTATCGGTTTGGGTATTGTCGGAACATCGCTTCGAATTATTCTCGGTATTGAAAAATCATTTATGGGAGGAGACTAAAATGGCAAAATATAATATTTTGGAAAAATTGGATAGTCTCGATCGCCGTATAATTTTCTTAATTATTGCTCTTGTGGTATTGATACCATTACTGGTTCCCATGGGTTTACCTATTGAGACAACCCAACTTACCGAAGATGCATTTAATACGATAGATAATTTACCGCAAGATGCCAAGGTTCTTCTTTCTTTTGAGTATGGACCGTCTACTAAACCGGAAATCCATCCAATGGCGACCAGTGTATTGCGCCACCT
>JAGLUM010000334.1 GCA_023134755.1 Fidelibacterota bacterium
CATCTTCTTCGTCCGCACATCATGTTTCTGGAAGAAAAAGGCTATGAGCTCAAAACAGCGACCAATGGCGTGGATGCTCTCGAAATTATCAAGCACGAATATATTGCTGCCGCGCTGTTGGATGAGATGATGGATGGACTTGACGGACTGGCAGTGCTGGAGCGTATCCGGGAGCTCCGTCCGGAGATGCCGGTTATCATGATCACCAAAAACGAAGCAGAATCCCTGATGGAGGATGCTATTGGGAAAGAAATTTCAGATTATCTTACTAAACCTATTAATCCTTCACAGGTCCTCTTAAGTCTGAAAAAAAATCTGGACAGCGCCGACATTGCACGGGATGCACGCGCAAAGGAATTTATGGCATTTTACCGGGAAATGACCATAAGACTGTATGAGCGTATCACATCTGTTGATGAATGGGCGCAAATTCACAACAAACTTGCTTACTGGCAGATTGAGTTCGCGAAAAACATCCAGTATGATCTTGAACACTTTTTAACAGAATTACAGGAAACAGCAAATAAAGAATTTCAACGTCTTGTGGTCAATGAATATCCCTACTGGATTAAGCATTCTCCGGATATTCCGATGTCGCCGCAAGTTATGGATACATTCGTTAAGCCATTGTTAAAACAGAAGAAAAAGACGCTGTTTGTGCTTATCGACTGTTTGCGTTACGATCATTGGTTGGCAGTAGCGCCCTTGTTTTATAATCAATTCGACACTGAATTAAAATCCCATTTAAGTATTTTGCCGACCGCTACGCCTTACAGTCGGAATGCAATTTTTGCGGGCATGTATCCGGATGCCATCAATGTTGTATATCCTGATCTGTATGCTAATCCCGATAGTGAAGAAAGCATGAATCGATACGAAGATAAACTGATAGACGCGTATCTTAAAAAATCCGGATTGCATTTAAAAAATGGCAATTCCTTTCACAAGGTTTCAGATTCGAAATACGGGGATAATCTTGCCAACAGATTTTCAGATATAAAAAATAATGACTTGATCGTGCTGGTTGCTAATTTTGTAGATATTCTGGCGCACAAACGCTCAGTCTCAAATGTGCTCATGGAGATCGTCCCGGATGAAGCCGGATATCGTAATGTGGTACGTAATTGGATGGAAGGCTCCTATTTACGTCGTATTATCGAGCTTGCAGGTAAAGCGGGATTTCATGTTGTGATTACATCCGACCATGGCAGTCTGCGAGTAAAACACGGATCACTGGTGAAGGCAGATCGGGATTCCACGAACAGCCTGCGCTATAAAACCGGCAGGAATTTGGTTGTTTCCAATAAAGCGGCAGTATATATCAAAGACACGAGCATATTTCGTTTACCGCAAACGCACCTCACTTCCACCTATATTTTCGCGAAAGATGATTACTTTTTTCTTTACCCGAATAATATGAAAAAATACGAAAAGAAATATCCGGGCACCTTTCAACATGGCGGTATCTCCATGGATGAAATGATCCTTCCGGTAGCAACTCTAAGCCCGAAACGATGACAAAACACCAATATATTCTGCAAAGTAATTCACCAGAAGCAACCATTGAACTGGGACGCCGGATAGCTACTCAGTTTCGCCCGAACGATGTTATAGCTCTTTTCGGTGATCTGGCCACAGGAAAAACCACCTTCGTTAAGGGGGTCTGTGAATATTACCACGCCGATCAGCCAGCCACCAGCCCGACGTTTACGCTGATCAATGAATATAATGGAGATATACCCATTTTTCATTTTGACTGTTATCGCATTAAACACCCCGATGAAATTATCATGCTGGGGTTTGAGGAATATTTAGAGAAAGACGGTATTGTGCTTATTGAATGGCCGGAGAATATCGTGCGGCATATTCCCGGGGATAGTATTGAATTGCACATGGATTACGTAAATGATCACACACGCAGTATTAAAATACAGTCAGCAAGACCCTTGGAGTTATAAATGATCTTAGCCATAGAAACATCTTCACTTGTATGCGGTGTCTCTCTGCATGAAGCCGGCGAATGTATTGCTGAAGTCTATTTAAAAGAACCCAAAGTGCACGCGGAAAAACTGGTAGGACTTGTCGGACAAATATTCGAAGAACAAACTATCCGGATTCAAAAACTGACCGCTGTGATAGTTTCTGCGGGGCCGGGTTCCTTTACGGGTCTGCGTATCGGTATGAGTTTTGCCAAGGGCCTGGTATATCCACATCAGATCCCGCTTGCCGGTGTAAACACAATGAAGGCCTTTATGGCAGACGCGGTGGGAAAAGTCAATATGACCGAACAGCCTATTTGCGTTATTCGATCACATAAGGATTATATTTATGCTGCGGAAATACCAAAAAATATTGATTCCATAAGTATTCGTTATGGACAAATAAAAGATATTATGAACTGGTATCCCGACTGCAAGCATATCGTGAGCAATGAAGCACTTAACGAAATCCGGGATGTTTCGATCACAGAAAAAGCGATCATGCCTTCTGCCATAGGGAATTATTATATAACATATATGAACAACAGTGCTGGAATTGATTACGACAGCCTGGTGCTGGAATATGGAATGGAATATAAACCAAAAATATGGAATCCGGGAACACCGGCATGACAAAGCTGCGGGATATGAAAGCAAGTGATATCCCGGATATCATGCAAATTGAAAAGGAATGTTTTAATGAGCCCTGGACTGCGGATAATTTTTTATATGAACTGCGGAAGAAGGTGGCTCACAACTGGGTTGTACTTTGCGATAACAAACTATGTGCCTATATGTGCTTCTGGGAAATAGGTAGCGAATTGCAGCTGAACAATATCGCAGTTCGCAAGGATGTACGAAGACAGGGAATTGCACAGAAATTATTAGATAGGATGATACAATACGCTTCTGATCAGCACATAAAAAGTATTACTCTTGAAGTAAGCGAACAAAACCGGACAGCCATAAAGTTCTACAACAAACAGGGTTTTAAGCAGATCGGCATTCGTCCGCTTTACTATGACTACGATCTTTCAAACGCATTGATATTAACCAAAAAACTGGAGAATGTGTGAATATATTACTCGTAAATGACGACGGCATTAATGCACCGGGGCTCAGCATTTTGTATGATGCAGTATGTGATCTTGGAAACATTACTGTCGTAGCACCGGACGGAGAACGCAGTGCTATTAGCCACAGCATCACCTTAGATAAACCTATGCCGGTGAAGTCCTATAAAAATGGAAAATTTGAAGGAATGGCAGTTTGTGGTACACCGGCAGATTGTGTAAAGCTGGCGCTGACAGAGATTATGGATGAACGACCGGACCTGGTTATATCAGGTATTAATCTCGGATGCAATACCGGCTTGAATGTCATTTATTCCGGAACGGTGGGCGGTGCAGCCGAAGCAGTATTTAACGGTATTCCGGGTATTGCGGTAAGTCTGGCAACATATAAAAACCCCAACTGGGGACCCGTTGCACGATTTATTCACGATATGGTGAAAACAATTCAAGAAAAAGGTATGCCGGAGGGAATTCTATTAAATGTCAATGTTCCCAATGTGATAAATCCAAATGATATTGCCGGCGTGAAAATTTCCGAACAGGGAATGGCACATTGGCAGGAAACTTTTGATAAGCGAGTGGATCCCAAGGGACGAACCTACTATTGGATGTCCGGTATGAAAAAAGAAAGAGTAGAATCTGAAACAATAGATGATACTGTCATAAAAAGCAATTATATTTCAGTGACGCCGATCCAGTTTAATTTAACGGCGTATAACAAAATAAAAAGCATTAAAGCCTTAGGATTGAATTATCAAGGGAAACAGTAAAAAACGGGCATTATGCGGCGTAATGTTACTGCTGCTTTTGCTGACACCTGTTTTGGCGGCAAACCGTGCTACCGTGGATCAGGGTATTCAGCAGTTTCAGCGCGGAGCTTACGAAAAAGCAGTTGAAACCTTTCGGGAATCCTATCATTCGGAGTCGCCGGATAAGAACGTATTTGCAGCAGTTTCACTATTTATGATCATAAAATGTGAATTTGAGTTAGGAAATTATGATCAGGTTATTGAAAACAGTCGCGTTTTTGAGCGAATATTTGCAACAAGCCAATATTTTCCCGATGTCTTATTTGAACGCGCAAAAGCCCTTGCCATGAAGCAGCAATTTTATCCCGCGATGCTTTCAGCTATCAAGGTTTTGTCCTATAGTCAGGATCAATCCTTGCTGAAGAATGTAATGCCATTCTGCGAAGATATTTCTCGTTATTATTTGTCGCCGTCAGATCTTGAGACCCTGTCCTTTATAGTAATTGGTAAAGAGTCGCTGATATATTTAAAACTTATTTGGGCGGACCGCAGTATTGCCATAGGTAATTATACAGAAGCAAACCGCCTGCTGCAGGAAGTTAAAACAGAACTGAATTCCGTCGCGTATATTAAAAAGTACAAAGAGATCATCAAATACCTCAATAAAAGCAAAAAAGACGAAAGTGCAGAAATCAATATTGCGATAGTGCTGCCACTGACCGGCAAATATTCCGAAACCGGAAATCAATTACTTGAAGGCATTAAATATTCCTACGAATCCAATCGCAGTAAAAGCAAGAAACGTGTAAATATCATCATTGTTGATACTGAAAGTAAAATTAAAACCGGTTTAAAAAATCTGAAAATATTACTAGAGATGCAGAACATTTCTGCCGTTATCGGTCCATTGACTAGTGACATGGCTATTTCCATGGCACCTCTTTGTGAATATGCTGGTGTGCCGCTGATCACACCGACAGCAACTGCAGACAAGCTCATTGATATGGGGGAATCGATTTTTCAGTTAAATCCCGAACAGCAGCAACGGGCACGTGTATTGGCGGATTATGCTACCGAATCATTGGGATATCAACGTTTTGCGATCGTAGCACCATCTACAGAATACGGTATTGATATATCAAACGCATTTACCCATAACATAGAAAAAAACAACGGGCAAGTTGTTTATAATGTATGGTATACGGGAACACCGACAAACATTAATGATAAACTTGCAGAGATGAAGGACGAAGCAGAATATATGCCGCCGTATTTTTCGTATCTGAAAGGATTTTATGAGGCCCGGGATTCCGGATATTTTGATATCGATACCAGCACGGTAAACGATAGTCTGTTAATCAGCGTAATGGACAGTATTTTTACTGACTCCCTTGCTTATGATAGTCTGCTTATTGACTCGCTCTATGCTATTTCCTATGAAGATACCCTATTCGTTCCTGATACCATCTTTATACTGGAAACCTTATGGCCGGATTCTACGGTGTATGAAATTCTTTTGTGGGGAACAATGGATAGCAGCAAAACATCATCGGATACACTGCTGCAAAAACTTGTAGACCATGCCCACAATTGGTTGTCCCCTGAAATTTCACTTGAAGAAAAATACAATACAATTATAAGCGACAGCATATGTATTCTTTTAAGTGAAATTGATGACAATACGATTCCTGCATGGGTTGACGGCTTGCTTTCTAATATGTATTCTACCCTTATTGATTCGCAATATACCGGTAAATTTACTTTTTCCCGGATAGTTAAAGATACCCTGGAGATCAAACCTTATATTAATCTGGAATTGGTAGATTCATTAAAGATTGAACTGGCCAAGATAGACTCCATTTCAGCCCTTTGGGTGCTTTCAGAGGTTGATACCAATCTTTTCCCTTACATTTTCCCCCATGAAGATTATGGTATCGATGCAGTGTATATTCCTGTTCCGCAGAGCCATATTCAATTTATCGCACCACAGTGGGCAAAGAACCGTTTTGATGCATATTTACTTGGTGACGGGAATTGGTATCAGATAAACATCTTGAACCGCTACCGTTCCAATATCGACAGTATGATGATCGCCAGTGATTATTACTGGGATTCTAAAGATATCCATTTACGGCGTTTTGTGAAGTATTTCTTTCAGAAAACCAATATACAAGCAAACCGTATCCATGTTTACGGTTATGAAAGCATGAATGTTCTCATGGACGTTATTGAAAACGGCGGTCATTCTGCCAGGGAAATTCAGCAGGGTATGAGCGCACTAAAGGATACGTATGGAATAATCCGACGCATTACCTTTGATCCGGATCATCCCCGCAGCAGCAGTGGCGTACGCCTTATCCGTTATTACAAAGGTTCCCTAAAGCCCGCAAATTAAGATCAATAAAATATATTTAAAGTGTATCGGTTATCAGAACTTCAACCAATTGCTGATCACCATCAAGGATATCATATTTATGTAACTTTTCGCGGGAGACCCAAGCCATAGCTTCAAACTGCCGGTTTTGGATAGTCCGCTCATATCGCGTTATAGTAAAAAATATAAGTTGGATCGGTGATTCGTTTTTGTACTGATAATCGTACTCATTGAAATGTTTTATACCAGTTGCCTGAATACCTAACTCTTCCTTGAGTTCACGGATAATTGCTTCGCGCGGAGATTCTCCGTCTTTGATCTTTCCGCCGGGAAACTCCCATTTTAAAGGAAAACGCTTTTCTTTTGCGTGCCGCTGACAAAGCAGTATAAACCCATCTATTTCAATAATTCCCGCAACAACTTGAAGCATTAGAAATCCTTTTTATTTTTCCCCCGAATCATTTGGCTGATATTCTCCCGATGTGTAAAGAGAACAAAAAACGGCACGGCAATACTGAACCATAACATCTGCGGAGAAATAGGGATATCAAATATCGTTAAAAAGATAATATTAGAAATGGGAAAGAAAAAAGTAGCCGTAATGGATGCGACAGCTGACTTCCGGGAAAGCAAAACCACAGTCACAAAAACCACCAAGCAGATAAATCCTATCTCGGGTCGAAAAGCAAATATAATACCCGCCGTTGTGGCAACACCTTTCCCGCCGCGAAAATTAATAAATACCGGAAAAGTATGTCCTATCAGCACCATTGATGCCAAAACAACCCGTGCCGTTTCAAAGGCCATAACGTCGGCAAGAAGAGCCGATAACCAGAATATCACAGCGAACCCTTTAAAGCCGTCAATAATTAAGGTGATCATCCCTGCCCACCAACCGAGATTGCGAATTGCGTTGGTCGTACCAACATTTCCGCTTCCGTGTTCCCGAATGTCATACTTTTTCCCCGCAAAGATCTTTCCCAAAATCCACGCGGTCGGAAATGACCCGATAAGGTATGCCAGTATGAGAACAAGCAAACTGTTTACATTCATATTAACTCCTGTGTGTTATTTTTTTAAAGCCGGCAGTATTCCTTTTCCCGTCAGTAATAAAGAAACATATAAAATTACAACATGTTTCATAGAAATGAAAAAAAGACAAAAACCCACATTTCAAATATAATCAGACTATTCTAATCGCTTTTTCTTTTCCAACATCGGTGGAATGGTAAGGAATAAAATAGAAATAATAATTATAGCGGCACCGATAAGCTGGCTGGTCGGCGGCATATTCTGAGATGGGAATAACGCCAGCAAAAAAGCTGCGATCACACCAGCGAGAATACTGGATGACCGGTTAACCGGAATGCAGTACGTATTTTCACTTTTATCAAGGAAGACCAAGGTACCAAAGAACCCGGTTCCTTGTGAAAACATACCGATCAATAATAGTGCCCAGAGATAAGGCTGGTTCCAGTGCATAGTCCACCCCATGCGAACACTTTCGCCGACATCTCCCTTTAACAGGGCAAAAACAACCAGAAATAAAACCAGAACAGGTGTTGAGACCATCTGCTCTTCAACAAAATAACGCAAGTTAGTTTCTTTTTTATCTGATTTTGCATTACGGCTCATAAACTGGAAGCGCATAAAATAACTGAATAAATATATCAAAATGACAACAGCCAATAAAATAGGAATTTGGAAATTTTTAGCATCCGTTAGACCAATCAAAAGGGCAGACAAAGCCCCAATAAGTCCAGCCAAGGAAAACCAGCGAACAGTACGTTTTGTCATGGCATCTACTATTGGCGCGATAATAAGCACACCACCACGCATGAGCAGCATAGCCAGGACAATACTGACATTTTCAAAAGTGTAAGCCAAGGTGGTGGTTCCGATGATCAATGAAGTAAACAAACCGGATAATAAAGTCCACTTAGTAGGATGTGGCACACTTATACCCAAAATCGTTGAATGAGTAGCATATTTCCACCATCCGAGAATACTAATAACTAAAAGCATAGTGAGCAAAGTAGCAATGGCCGTCACAGGCAAAATTGAAAAACCTGCCATTGCATTTCCATTAAGCGAAGGCAGAAGTCCCTTGCTCATAATTTTTGTTAATAGGCTATAGGGAATATAGCAGGCAAAATACCCGAAAGCAAAGCCCCAAATACTATTATCAGCAATAATTTGTCTAAACGATTTTTTTCCCAAAACAACCTCGCTATTTTTTGTTTTTGATTTTCCATAAAGTATTAAAGCAGACATCTAAAGCCGGCCCCAGTTTTTCTATGTCGTCTGTAACTTCCGGCATATTGTGCAGTACAACATAAGGAATTTTATGATCAGAAAAATACAGATACTCAGGATCATCACCTTTGAAAATTTCCCAGTCGATTTCTTTATACATACGTTCTAGTTTTTCATCAGGAAGTCCATGTTCAAGGATAGAGTCCGGACGGTTCGGATTGAAACGTCTGCGATTTTTACGTAGTGATTCCTCAAAAGGCACATCAATATAAAGGATACAAGCTTTTTCTAAAATATCATCGGACAGAGATCGAAAAGCAGTTTCATATCCACCATGTTCCGAGCCTCTGCTGAATTCAATAATAGTGGTAGTGGTTTCCGTGTAATTCTCATTGCGCAGTTTTTTCTGATATTCCAGAGAGATACGCTCAATTAAAAGGTTCCACATATAATTGTGCAGAAAATATCCGTCTGAATCGGAATGAAGGCGAGGTTTATTCATGATCTTTTCTAAAATAGCATCCTCTTCAAACCATGTCCATAGCAAAGGAAAATCATCAATTTCTTCAAATTGATTAATATTAAAGCGTTCCAAACGTTCCGTGACCCGGGTCTTCTTCAAATAATCAATAACCTCGGATTTTCCGGATGCGGGGCGTCCCATGAGAATAATGATTTCAAAATGTTTTTTCATATTTAATCCTTCTAATTATTTTTTTACAGAACCATCGAAAGTAATAACAAATTGTTCGAATTAAAAACAGAAAACAGAAATTTTCAGGTAAAGAATAAGATATTTATTAAAACATATTATTCAAATACCTATTTGCCGATCCAAATTTCGGTAGTGAATGGCTTCGCTGATATGAAATGAAAGGATGGCTTCTTTTTGATCCAGGTCGGCAATGGTCCGAGCTACTTTCAGGATCCGTGTATAGGCACGGGCACTTAATCCCAGACGTACAATTGCTACTTTCAGAAGCTGCCGGCTTTCCGTAGATAAGGCACAATAACGTTTAATATCCCGTGAGCCCATATGGGCATTGCAGTGCACCTGCGGATGTCGGGTAAAACGCTCTGTCTGGATTTTTCGTGCACCTAGAACGCGTGCACGTATACTTGCTGAAGCCTCACTGTCTTCCCGGTCGCTGATCTCCTCGTAGCTGACCGGGGG
>JAGLUM010000335.1 GCA_023134755.1 Fidelibacterota bacterium
ATATCCGGATTGACATAATTTATCACATCCGCAAGATGCTGTGATTTTAAGCAATAGCTCCTATAAGTATAGCGTTTTGCTGCACCCGGCATAAAGTCGCCATCTTTTGTTTTGGGGTCGTCATAGATGTCAAATAAATTCTCTACATTCCAAAACATTAGGGTCAATTCACCCGCAAAACATATTGATAAAAATATAATAATAATGCTGAATTGCTTCATTATCCCCCATAATGTCAATAAATGATTAGACTGTTTTTAGTTCTATTAGTGTATCAATAATATGGTCTGCACCCGCTGTTTTTAAAACCGGGACATCATTATATCCATAACTAACCGCAATGGTTTTCAATTTCGCCACTTTGCCGAACTGCACATCCGGAAGGCTGTCACCTACCATGATTCCGTCGATTTTTTCGGAAAAATTCATTGTTGTCATAATATATTCCCAAACTTTCAAATCAGGTTTACATACATCTATGGTATCTCCCCCTACTACCAAAGCAAAATAGTGATCTATTTTGTAATGTTTTAGCATTTTATTTACCATTTCTTCCGGCTTGTTTGATACAATAATTTGATGAACCCCGGAAAAATGCTTTAAAATCTCAATAGTATCGTTATATAAATGTGAGCGATCCATTAAATGGGCATTATAGTATGTTGCCATTTCATTTCCGACTTCTTTCAGTATCTCGGGATCAAGAGGACCATTGCTATATTTCGATAAAACATAAAATACCGATCGTTCAACTAACTTTGAAATACCGCTTCCTATAAAATCCCGCACTCGTTCTTCGGGAATTTCATCAAAACCATGTCGTTTAAAAGCAACATTCATGCTGGCTGCGATATCCGGCAATGTATTGCATAATGTTCCGTCAAAATCATAACATATCAGTTCTGGTTTTTTCATGCTTTCTCTACAAATTTTTCTGCAATTGTTTTATGGACACCATTGTCAAAGTCAATTCTAAGTAATACTTGCGACGAACGGATAATGCTCCTGACTTTACCTTTTCCAAACATTTTATGTTTTATTTTATCGCCTACAGAAATCGATCCGGGTTTAGGAGGTCTGATCGGTGTTATGACAGTTCGTTTACCGGATAATTCAGCTTGTGGGAAGAATTTCGAAACTGCTTTTTTCTGTCGCGATGGTACAGGTATTATTTTATATTGTTTTCTTCGATCAATAATATCTTTTTTGACATATTGAGCAGGTATCTCATGGATAAATTCTGATGCCCGAACTCCTTGCAACTGTCCGTAACGCATTCGTTGTTGTGTTGATGTTATGGTAACATGTTCCATAGCGCGGGTTAGAGCAACATAAAATAAGCGTCGTTCTTCTTCCATTTCTTTTGGATCTAACCGGCTACGTTCAAGAGGGAAAAGACCATCTTCCATGCCAGAAATGAAAACATGTTTAAATTCTAAGCCCTTTGCACTATGAATGGTCATGAGTGTGACGGCGTCTCCGGTATCTTCCCATTGATCAATATCACTTTGCAGTGAAACATCCTGTAAAAAATCCCCAATGTTCGCGTTCGGATTAAATGATTCGAATATTTTTACACTATTAATAAACTCATTTTGATTCTCATATTTCTCAAGTAATTCAAGGTCTTTTTTATCCTGATATTGACTAAGTAATTCACTTTGTTCAAATACTTCAATTGTAAATGCCGTCGGGCTCAGTGTCTGTATTTTCGACTGTAGTTGTATCATCATATTCATGAACTTTTGCAATTGACTTTTTGCCGCTTTATGCAGTCCCGCCTCTTCCGGATATTGAAATGCTTCCCACAAGCTGCGACTGGTTTCCGTAGCAAATGTTTCCAATCGCTTCAAGCTGGTAGTACCAATGCCTCGAATCGGGACATTGATTATGCGTTTTAAATTGACCGTATCTCTGGGATTTAGTAATACATTGAGATACGCAAGAATATCCTTAATTTCTTTTCGTTCATAAAACTTAAGGCCACCAACTAACACATAACGGATACTGCGATTACGCAATGCTTCTTCCAACATACGGGATTGCGCATTAGTACGGTATAATATCGCAAAATCCCGTGGTGATTTACCGGAGTTTAATATTTTATTCGCAATATAGTTGGCTTCATCGAAGTCCCGCATGCACTCTTTATGTAGAATTTTATCG
>JAGLUM010000336.1 GCA_023134755.1 Fidelibacterota bacterium
ATCAATAAGTTCAACCAGAAAAAACATTCCAACAGCCACAAAAATAATGTCACGAATCGCTAAAATAGATATTGGCCGCACACGAAATGAATGTTTAATGGATTTTTTATTACCCAAAACATAAAGAAGCAGGGGTACAAGCAGTAATAACTCAAATATACCCAGAATAATATAGCGCAGAGCCTGTGGCGTGTTCCCCATAATAGTATCGTTATAATAAAATCCCGTGATCAGGATAAGATAAGCAATCAGACTCATTAACAAAATAAGCAGTGCGATCTGATAATTATAATATCTGGACATCATAATCAATTCTCCTATATGATGATTTCATTTTTTTCATCAAATGCTTTCATTTCACCGTCTACGATAATATTACTGACCCCCCGGTACCAAATGGATTCAAAATATGGATTATATACAGTGACATTTTCAATGGTTTCCATGAGTATTTGAGATTGTGGATGTTTATCGCGAGACCAGTCGGAAGGTGGTATGGACATTTGTTTGCTGGAATCCGATAGAATATAAAATTCCTTTTCTCTTTCATCTGCGATACGCAAGGCCGAGTGGGTTCCGATCTTATTGATAAAACCCCGGTACCAATACCAGTCTGCTCCCACAAGTACAAGATCACAGCGTGAAATTGCCAACTCCATAGCAGCATCTGTGTACAGGGAGACCGGGATTCCGGCCCGGCCCAGATACTTCGCAAGTGCCAGCCCCTCTCCCACCGGACGTGACTCTGTTAATATCACTTCAAATCGGCGACCTTTACTGGCGGCCTCCATAATTGCTTTGCGTACAACAGAACTGTGGCTGAAGGTAAAAATTTTAGAACCGTCTTTAATTAGCTTGTTAACACAGATGTTTATGGTTTTATCAATATTTTTTTTGACCTTGTCACCGAATATCGATAAAATTTCCGGAATGCTCTTTTGGCCTTTATCAATTTCTTTCAGCATAAAAGTCTGTAGGTTGGGAAACATGGCAATCAGGGGATGCGCTGACGTGGTTTCCTTATATATGTATTCCAGAACCTCTTTTTGTCCGTTCACCGTGAGTTCATTGTTCTCCTTGAAATAACGGTTCAAAATATTGAGGTACTTGAATAAAATAGTGGTTGCACCGGCTTCCTGCTCCATGAGCAGAGCTTCGAATTCAGGATAATTAATCATCATGTTAATTCTCCTCTCGCGGCATAGTGACCGCATGCTTGTTATGAGCACGGATAAGTGCTGTCTGAAAATCAAATAAATGCTGAAACATTGAAATATCTATCTTCAATATAGATTTTTTTGCGCGTTCAAACTGACTATTTCGACGACTGAGTTCCGCGATATAATAATATATCATTGATTTTTCTTTCTCGTCCAGATTTCCAATAAGTAAGGCTTTTGCATATTGAACAATAGCTTTTTCACGATAAGCATCAGCTACCTTGACATTCTTGTCGTCTTCATAAAGCCATGACATACGTAAATACGTATCAGCAAATACTATGGGCTGTGCTTTTATCTGCTCCAGCATAAATAAATAATGCTCAAACAATTCCAGCGTTGTTGGGTTTGTATCCGTAAATCGCTGCTGATAGATATCTGAATTAATCAGGTCAGAAACCAATTCTAATTCATTGGGGATCTGGGTAAAATCATGTGTAATATAAAAACAATGGTGGCAGAATACCAACCAGGTATCCAAGATATCATCATCCAGGGTACGGACACGGAAATCGCTTTCCACGACATCAACAGTAAATAATTCCTTCACCGCGAGGTTATTGACCGGCTGGCCGCAAACGGGACATACGACCATATTCGTTTCGCTGTCATCGTCATGCCCAAATGTGTCATGTTCGTATAATTGTTCTGTCATCACTTATTCCTTAAAAAGGAAGTTCTTCTTCATTATCAGGTAATACCGGTTCATCTTTCTTGGGCGCTACGTCCGGACTTGGTTTGGCATCCTGTTTAGCGGGGGGTGCATACACGCCGCTGTCGCTCTGGCTGGCCCGGTCCAAAAGCATAGCGGTATCCACCATAATTTCGGTAGTATAATGTGTTACATTACTTGAATCGGTCCATTTACGGGTTCTCAAACGGCCGTCAATATATACCAGGCGACCTTTTGTGAAAAAGTTGCCAATATATTCCGCGGTCTTGCCAAAGGCCACGCAGCGGTGCCATTCGGTACTATCGTTATAATCACCGTCTTTTGTTTTATAGGTTTCATTTGTCGCGACACTAAAATTCGTGACGGCTGTCCCGTTTGGTGTAACCCGTTGTTCCGGGTTTTGGCCCAAGCGGCCGACTAATACAACCTTGTTCATTGAGTTCTTATGCATGGTCTTCTCCCTGAAATAAATTCAAAATATGTTGCGCTTTGACGTGTTGTCCATAAAGTAATGCTATCACGGTTTTCCCCTGATGCTTCGTAATAATGGTTTGATATACTATCGGAGATGCCTCAATGGCATCAACCGGATAATCCAAATGCTGACCCGCACGGATCAATATGCTATCCCCGGAGTTAAAGAAAGACGGAATCTTGTATGGATGCGACATGTCCGGAAATCGTACACCCAGTGTATCATCATTATGTCCCCGTAAAGGACTTATTCCGGATACATTGATATGATCCCGTACACAGCATACAGCATCATCAGCAAGCACGTTAGACCGCATGGTAAGCAGCAGAGTATCCCCTTTGCGTGCAATATCTTGCGCTGACAAATAGGTCTTTACTGCCTCATAATTCCAGGATGAAGGCAGTATCCCCTCAGTATTTAATGCTGTAAAATCTATCCAGTCCATTATATCCCTTTATGTACTTCGTGCTCCGAATATTCCGGTTCCGATCCGCAGCATAGTTGCTCCTTCTTTTAGTGCGATCCGGTAATCATTGGTCATCCCCATGGATAATTCATGAAACCGGATATGTTCGGTCTCCAGTTCTGCACATGCTTCCGATATCGAACGCAGGAGAGCAAAGGAAGTGCGAATCTGGTCTGTATCATCCGTATACGCTGCCATTCCCATTAATCCACGTACTTCCAATCCCGAATATTCCCGGATGTTTTTTACAAATGCGCTTACATCCTTTGGTTCAATTCCCGATTTGTTTGCTTCACCGGAAATATTTACTTCAATTAAACAGTTAATGTTGTGTTCACTACGGGCAATTATGCGTGCAAGTTTCTCTGTCTGCAAACTATGAAGCCAATCAAAATTCTGCAAGCATTTATTTGCTTTGTTTGACTGTAGATATCCGATAAAATGCCGGGTAATTCCCGGGAAAGCCTGCGTATCAAATTTTTGCAGGGCTTCATTGATGCGGTTTTCACCAAAATCCCGGATACCGGCCGCAACTGCAGCCTGCATTTTTTCAATGGACTGCTTTTTACTGACCGCGACCAGGCAAACCCGGTCGGGGTGCGGGCTGTAATGCCGAATATCTTCCTGTACTGTCTGCAGATGCTGTTTTATGGTATTATTCATCTTCCATTTCTTGCAGTTCGTTGTCTTCTTCTTCTGACTCCCTCACATAGCGGATAGCAGAGATCTGGTCATTTTCATGCAAGTTGATTAATCGGACACCTTGTGTATTACGTGACAAGGTATTGATCCGGTTAATATGCTGACGAATTAACAGACCGTTTATGGTAATGATCATTAGATCATCAGAATCCACAACTTCTTTGAGAGCGACCATCTGGCCAACTTTCGGAGTGGTCTTGATCGTTATAACACCCTTGCCCCCACGATTGGTAATGCGATAATCAATAATATGTGAACGTTTTCCGTATCCGTTTTCACTTACAGCCAATACCGTAGCGCCTTCCCGCTTAACTACAACCATATCCACTACAGCATCATCCTGTTTTTCCAGGGTTACACCCCGAACACCCGTAGCGCTTCGTCCCATATCACGGACATGTTTTTCATTAAAACGAATAGCCTTGCCTTTGCGGGTACCTAAAATAATGTCATATTCACCGTTGGTAATATCTACGCCGATAATATCATCGCCGTCTTTCAGATTTACTGCAATAATACCGGTACGGCGGGGGCGGCTGTAAGCATTGAGTTTTGTTTTCTTAATGGTTCCATTTTTCGTCATGATAACAACAAATTTATCATCTGTAAATTCACGGACATTAAGGAAAGCCCGGACTGTTTCATCTTTTTCACATTCAAGCAAGTTGACGATCGCACGTCCCCGTGTTGCCCTGCCGGCTGACGGAAGTTCATGCACTTTTAACCAATATACTTTTCCGAAATTGGTGAAAAACATCAAATAATCATGGGTAGACGCAATGAACAGGTTTTCGATAAAGTCATCTTCTTTAGCGGTTGCACCTTTTTTGCCTATTCCACCGCGCCGCTGCGCGCGATAGACATTGACCGGAGTTCGTTTGATAAAGCCGTTATGGGTAATGGTAATTGCCATTTCTTCATCTGCGATCATGTCCTCAACTGAGAAATCACTCGCATCATCAATCATTTCCGTACGTCGTTCATCGCCGTATTTCTTCTGAATTTCACGAATCTCCTCAACAAGGATCTCCATACGTTTTAATTTATTTTCAAGGATGAATTTTAATTTTTCGATCTGCTTCAGAATACTGATGTATTCCTGAATGATCTTTTCACGTTCCAATCCTGTTAGTTTTTGTAAGCGCATATCCAGTATGGACTGTGCCTGGAGTTCCGAAAAGTCAAAACGTTTCATTAGATTGAGACGGGCATTGTTCGCGCTGGCAGATTTTTTAATAATACTGATCACTTCATCAATATTTTCAAGGGCAATTTTAAATCCCTCTAAAAGATGTGCGCGCGCTTCAGCTTTATTTAATTCGAACTGGGTTCTGCGAACGATAATACTATGCCGGTAAGTAATAAAATTCTGCATCATATCCTTAAGCGACATGACTTTGGGAATCCCGTTGACCAATGCTAGCATATTAATTCCGAAAGTATTTTGCAGATAGGTGTGTTTATAGAGATTATTCAGTACAACCTGGGGTTCAAAATCCCGTTTAAGTTCTACCACTAGACGGATACCCTCTTTATCGGATTCATCTCTCAGGTCACTTATACCTTCAAGCACTTTGCTGCGCACCAGTTCGGCAATACGTTCTACCAAATTGCTTTTGTTAACCTGATAAGGGATCTCGGTAAAGACGATCTGTTCGCGGTTATTGCGTATTTGTTCCACATTGGCACGCGCCCGCAGAGTTATCTTTCCGTGCCCGGTATCATAGGCGGAGAATAACCCTGATTTACCGTATGCCAGTGCCGCAGTCGGGAAATCGGGCCCTTTTACATGCTCCATGATTTCATGGGTAGTGATATCCGGATTATCAACGACAGCACAAATTGCGTCACATATTTCATTGATATTATGCGGCGGTATATTGGTGGCCATTCCTACGGCGATACCTGTCGCACCATTGATCAGCAAGTACGGGATCTTACTTGGAAGAACGGTCGGTTCTTCCAGTGATTCATCAAAATTTGGAGTAAAATCAACGGTTTCCTTATCTATATCAGACAAAATTTCTTCAGCCATACGCGACATGCGCGCTTCAGTATATCGCATAGCGGCAGGACTGTCCCCGTCGATAGAACCGAAGTTGCCCTGACCGTCCACCACACAATACCGCATGGCAAAATTCTGAGCCATTCGTGCCATGGCATTGTAGACCGATGAATCGCCATGCGGGTGATACTTACCAAGAACATCACCTACAATACGTGCTGATTTTTTATAGGGCTTATTGTGCTGCATGCCCAATTCATGCATCCCGAATAAAATACGGCGGTGTACCGGTTTTAGTCCGTCACGGACATCCGGGAGGGCACGTGATACAATTACCGACATCGAGTAATCGAGATAACTACTTTTTAATTCTTCTTCAATATTGACGGGTATTATTCGTTCATTAGCCAATTTTTCCTCACTTTTTTATATTTATCCAGCATAGCTTTACTGAATAATGCTTATACATCAAGATTCTTTACATATTGTGCGTTTTGTTCAATAAATTCACGGCGCGCCTCAACACTTTCTCCCATTAAGACAGAAAACATATGGTCCGCAACTGATGCATCTTCCAGAGTCACCTGGAGGATAGTACGTGATTCCGGATCCATCGTGGTAGCCCACAAATGTTCTGGATTCATTTCTCCCAAACCTTTATAACGCGAAATCATTATTTTGCTTGTTTTCTCTTTACGCATCCGTGAAAGCAATATTTCCATTTCATTATCATCATAGGCATAGCGCTCCTTGTTGCCCTGTTTTAAACGGTACAACGGAGGCTGAGCAATGTATACATGACCAAACTGCAACAGATCCCGCATCTGACGGAAAAAGAAAGTCAGAAGCAAGGTGCGGATATGCGCTCCGTCAACATCTGCATCGGTCATGATGATGATTTTATCATATCGGATTTTCTCTACATCAAAATCATCCCTGAGTCCCGCACCGATCGCGGTAAAAAGAGCTTGAATTTCTTTGTTCTGCAGAACACGGTCATAACGGGCTTTTTCAACATTTAAGATCTTACCGCGCAAAGGCAAAATAGCCTGAAAACGGCGATCACGACCCTGTTTGGCTGAACCGCCCGCGGAATCCCCTTCCACAATATACAATTCACAGTGTAAGGGATCTTTGATAGAACAATCCGCCAGCTTTCCGGGCAGGCCGCCAAGTTCTAGCGCATTTTTCCGGCGGGTAAGCTCTCTGGCTGTCCGGGCAGCTTCACGTGCCTTTGCAGCCATCACGGATTTTTCAATGATCTTTTTGGCAACAGCGGGATGGGTCTCAAAATACTCATTCAGATTTTCCATCACGAGACTGTCTACAATACCTTTGACCTCGCCGTTTCCCAACTTGGTCTTGGTCTGTCCCTCAAACTGCGGTTCCGGGACCTTCACGGATAATACGGCCGCAATCCCTTCACGGGTATCTTCCCCACTTAAGGAGAAATTTTTGTTCTTAACCGTTTTGAACATATTGTTTTTTTGTGCATAACTATTCAGGGAACGAGTTAACGCGGTACGTGCACCTGTCAGGTGAGTACCGCCTTCAATGGTATTGATACAATTAACGTAGGAAAAGAAGTTTTCATTATATGTATCGTTATACTGAAAAGAAAATTCAACACTGACATCATTCCGTTCACCTTCCATATATACCGGCTTAGGATGCAGTGGCGTCCGGGCTTCATTCAGGTAAGAAACAAATTCTCCGATCCCGCCTATATAATGGAAAACATCTTTTTGGCCTGTATGCTCATCATGTAATGTGATATGAACATTCTTATTCAGAAAGGCTAATTCACGCAAGCGTTCCCGTAAAATATTATATTCAAAAACAACTTCCGTAAAAATCGAATCATCAGGCAAAAAGCTGACAATAGTACCATTCGTTTTGGATTTTCCGGATTCTTTCAGTTTTGTTGTTGGTTTTCCGCAGGAGTATTCCTGTTCATAGATCTTATTGTTTCGTAAAATTGTAACCTTGACCCATTTGGATAGCGCATTCACAACGGAAACACCTACTCCATGGAGTCCACCTGATACCTTATAACTGCTTTTGTCGAATTTTCCTCCGGCATGCAGCATAGTCATAATAACTTCCACTCCGGGCTTTTTTTCGGTCGGATGTATATCTACCGGCATTCCTCGACCGTCATCTTCTACACTAACACTATTATTTTTATGAATGGTGACAATGATCTTATCGCAAAATCCTGCCAGCGCTTCATCAATTGAATTATCGACAACCTCATATACCAAATGGTGAAGACCGCGTTTTCCGGTATCTCCGATATACATAGCGGGACGTTTCCGAACAGCTTCAAGTCCCTGTAATACCTTAATTTTATCCGATTTATAATCGGTTGCACTACTGTACATAGATCTCCTTCAATATTTTATGTTTTAATGATAGTTAACTAAACCGTATGTCTATTATAATACCCTGCCCAAAACGTGATGCATATTTTTTTAGAATTTGGGGTTTCTGCATTATCAATTCCTGACGCCAAGTACTGTTTTTCACACTAATATTTAACACTCCTTTGACGACCTTTACGGGGACCGAAACATCTGCGATAACTTCTCCAACAATCTCGTTCCAGCTGGTGAATGCCAGGTGTTCCTCCATGGCATGTTTACCTACGATTTGAGTAACAATTTTGTCCACTGAGGTCGTGATTTTTTTCATGCCATAATATAATAATATTTATACTACTAAACCATTGTTATTATACTTTAATTATTAGAGAATAGGGGTATTTGATGGTGGTTTTTGCCCGTCTATTATACAACGTTTTTTATTGTTTTTCAAAACGAAATAAAAAACACATTTTATCTTCAATTCTTTCCTTGTATATTTATAATAATACGGGGTAAGGATATTTATGATAACAGATCCGAATAAAATATTTGATACAAAATCAGCTGCTGTTCAGACTCTGATATCTGAGCGCAATTGGCAGAAATTGGTCGATCGTAATAAAATAACGCGTATTCTAAATTTTTTGAAAAATGATATCACCTTCGGATTTACGAAAAAAGCATGTCTTCCCGCATCGGAAATTTTAACTGCCGGACACGGTCAGGCCTTGACGAAAAGTATTTTACTGAAAACTCTTTTTGATGCCTGTGGCGTACTGTGCCGCTTTCACGCTTTCAGGGTCAAAAAAGAACTATATACGGGCTTGACACGCCCTATGACCTACAACCTGTTGCCCAACACGCTGATCACTGCCTGGATTGAGGTTTTTTATGAAGAACAGTGGTTAGTTGCCGATGGGATTTTATTGGATTCAGACTATATGCGGGGGCTACAAATCGGTATTCTGCCGTCAGAAGGCGAATTTATCGGCATGGGAGCAGGGATCTTTTTATCGGGCAATTCTCACATGATCTGGAACGGGAAAAACCATACTTACTGCCAACGGGCTGCCATCACGGAGGATATGGGAATAATTGACAATTTTGAATGGTTTTTTTCGGAATATAAATCAGAGATAAAACAACTTGGCAAAATATCACACAAATTTGCAAATAAGATAATTGATAACGTACGAAATCCGCAGTAAAAATTTTACTTTTCTACATAAAAAAAGCACATTAAATGTGCTTTTTTATATTATAATGGATTTAGGTTTAATTCAGATATTATCGGTCTTTTTTTCTGCTTTCTTTTTCGGTTTTTTCCGACCGTTTTTTTTAGCGGCTGTATTTTCTTTCAGTGGTACTTCCTCTACCTTGGCATTATTTATTTCTTCTGCTTTGCGGGCTTTTTCCGCTTCACGTTCCGCTTTTTCTTTATCAGCTTTTTCTATGAGGGATTTTAAATATGCCTGATATTCATCCTTGCGATTTATGACAATAAAGGACTCGGTTAATTTGGCGGTTCTAAGCAAGCTCATTAGTTTTGGTCGCGCCATAGCCAGTACACAAGTTTTGCTGTTTGTTTTTGTGTGGCGCCGGGCAAACATAATAGCACTAAGACCATTATTGTCGAGGATCTTGATGTTTTCAACATCAAGTATAATATCCTGTACATTATGTTTTTTTAACAAATTTGCCAAGCTGCGTTTGTAATTAATAATTCCTATATCATTAAAAACCGGATCATTGTATTTGAAAAGCAGGGTATTGCCAATCATTTGATGTTTAAATTCCATAATAACCCTTTTATTGAATTGGATATCTGTTGTCAGCTGTTCATTATCACGCTAATGTATATATTATTTAAAGAAAAAACAATGCAATTTACAATGTTTATGTGAAAGCATTTTAGGAGGTTTATTATCATTATCGTACAAATATCCCTTGCTGTAAATTTGAGATTTTGACAATGAAAACAATCTCATTATCAGCAGATTCCGTTTTTTTGCAAACAGTAAAATTCAGTGAAAAAATCCTTCATTTTTTCAAAAAATGTGTTATATTTCCAACCTAAACTAAGGTGGAGAAACCATGGCGAGATTGACAGCAAATAATGTCAACTTTAATAACAAGCGCGTGTTGATACGCGTTGATTTTAATGTTCCGCTTGATGCATCGGGAAATATTAGCAATGATTTTCGTATTGTATCCTCATTACCCACAATAAAAAAAGTTTTAAGTGACGGTGGATCAGTGATCTGTATGAGTCACCTCGGTCGGCCAAAAGGCGAAGGATACGAGGCTTCATTTAGTTTAAAACCCGTGCAGAAACAATTAAGCAAACTTCTGGATGTTCCGGTGCAGTTTGCTCCTGACTGTGTGGGAAGCGCAGCAAAAGAATTAGCTGCCGCATTAAAACCCGGTCAGGTATTGTTGTTGGAAAACCTGCGTTTTTACAAAGAAGAAAAGAAAAATGACCCTGATTTTGCGGCTGCATTAGCATCACTTGGGGATACATACATCAATGATGCTTTTGGCACATCGCACCGTGCGCACGCATCCACGGTAGGGGTAACGCGTCATTTTGATCAGGTGGTTTCCGGCCTTCTGCTGGAAAAAGAATTGATTTATTTAAAAGATAAATTGGAAGATCCTATTCGTCCCTACACTGCTATTCTGGGCGGCGCAAAAATCAGCGGCAAGATTGATACTATCCGTCATTTACTGGATAAAGTAGATAATCTTATTGTCGGCGGCGGCATGATCTTTACTTTTTATAAAGCCATGGGATATGAAATTGGAAAATCCCTGCTGGAAGAAGATAAAATTGACTTAGCAAAAGAAATACTTGAAGCCGTTAAGACATCAAAGGTCCGCTTTATGCTGCCGGTAGATGTTGTAATGGCAGAGGCATTTGACAATGATGCACTTTCAATGATCGTAGACGTGGATGAAATTCCCTGCAATCAGATTGGTCTGGATATCGGTCCGCGCACAGTAAAGCAATTCTCGGAGATAATTACCTCCAGTAAAACGGTGCTGTGGAACGGTCCAATGGGCGTATTTGAAATGTCCAATTTTGCCAAAGGAACTGAGGCTATCTGTGCCGCGGCTGCAGAAGCAAGCGAAAACGGTGCTATTACTCTGGTCGGCGGTGGTGATTCCGCTGCAGCTGTAAAAAAATTCGGCTTTGCCGACAAGATCAGTCATGTTTCAACCGGCGGCGGTGCATCGTTGGAATTAATTTCCGGATTAACCCTTCCTGCCGTAGCCGAAATTAGTGAAAAACCATGCTGCTCTTGCGGTAAATAAATTCTGAAAGGATATTATGCGTAAATTGCTGATAGCAGGAAATTGGAAAATGAACTATACCGCGACAGAAACAGAAGCGTTTTGCCGTGATTTTAAAGCCAGAGGCCTTGAAGGTCATCAGGTTGATATCTTACTTTGCCCTCCCTATACTTCCATTCATGCAATGGTATCCATTCTTGACGATACTCCGGTCTGTGTCGGAGCGGAAAATATGCACCAGGAAGACAACGGCGCCTATACCGGAGAACTTTCAGCTGCTATGCTTCGCGATGCCGGATGTTCCCATGTGTTGATTGGTCACTCTGAACGCCGCCAGTATTTTCATGAAAATGATGAGGGTGTTAACGCAAAAACAAAAAAAGCTCTGGAACATGGATTAACTCCTGTAATATGTATTGGAGAAACTCTGAAAGAGCGTGAGAACAATATTACTGAACAGATCGTTAAAACACAACTTCTGGGCGCGTTGAATGCGTTCCCGGTGGAAGACATAAAAAAAACCATCATTGCCTATGAGCCGGTATGGGCTATTGGTACAGGTTTGACCGCCACTCCGGAACAAGCACAGGATATTCATTATTTTATTCGTACTGTGCTGAGGGAACGGGTTGGCGCGGATACGGCAGAACTGATCCGAATCCTATACGGTGGAAGTGCAAAACCAGGAAATGCGGATGTCCTGTTATCTGAAAAAGATATTGACGGACTGTTAATTGGTGGTGCCAGCCTGAAAGTTAATGATTTTTACAGTATCATTGAAACTGGCGATAAACTTAGTAAATAAAGGAACTTAATATGTATACTTTTCTCGTTATTATTTTAATTATTGTCTCTATTCTTCTAGTTGTTTCTGTCTTAATGCAGTCGTCAAAAGGCGATGGAATGGCAGCAATGACCGGTGGAAGTTCCGTATTGGGCGGACGGGGAGTAGCAACTTTTTTATCCAAGTTTACTCAATGGGCGGGAGTAGCATTTTTTGTATTAATTCTGGCAATCAATATCATGATCGTCAAACAGAACACGGCATCTGCAGAAAGTGTGGTAAAAAAACAAGCAGGCGCACAGATCGCAACCCCGGCATCAGGATTACCCATGCCCAGTAATGTAGAAGTGGAACAACCTACTGCTCCGATTGAACCTGCTGAAAGCGAATAAAGATTTGAATTTATAGTATGGCGTGTATAACTTTGCATGCTTTTCGCCCGGGTGGCGGAATTGGCAGACGCGCATGGTTGAGGGCCATGTAACTGTTAAAGTTGTGCGGGTTCAAGTCCCGCCCCGGGTACATAAAAATATAGGG
>JAGLUM010000337.1 GCA_023134755.1 Fidelibacterota bacterium
GCACTTTCTAAAATATCTATATTACTTCCAATGATATAGTGAGGGATATGTTTTTCAGATTGAAGAGAAATATTTTTCCGTAAACGATGGATCATATGCGATTCTAAGAATGAATCTAAATGATATTTATTGATCAGAGTATCTGCTGTATAAGAAGGAGATTTTTGTGCTGAAAATGGACCGGAACCAATGACGGATATATCATTTCCCATCACATCAGAGAGTACAAAGACCTGACAATTTGCTTTACAGCGTTCTGCCAATTTTCCTGCCTTAACTTGTGACAACCCTGCACGTAAGAAATTAATTTCCCCAATTGATAAGCCCTGTGCCAGGAATACTTGCGTTGCTTTTTGAATATCATCTATTGAAATGCCATCAACAGGATATTCAAACAGGGATGAAGAACCACCGGACAGCACATAAAGCAGCAAATCTTCTTCATGAAGAGAATCGAGTAAAGCAAGCATCTGTTTACCGGCGTTTATGCTTTCTGCCGCAGGTACAGGATGATTTCCTCTATAAACGTCAAAATGCGATGTGGTATTTTGGAAAGGAGAGATAAGCAGTGTTTTATCGGGTTTTTTAGGAAGAAAATTTAAAAGAGCTTCTGCCATCGTGAGAGAGGCTTTTCCGGATCCTGCAAGAATAAGGCGGCCGGAAGGATGGCAATTGATCCGGGTATTCCGATAGTATAAATTACTTTCATAAAGATGTAAATATTTCGGAAACAGTGCATCAGGATGTACCGATTGAAGTGTCCGCAGATAGGTGTCTGTTAAGAAGATTTTTTCTTTAGGTGACATATAAGTCTCACAATAAGTAGTAAGACAGTTCCTACAACAATGATAATGGGACCGGTAGGTAGATTTGTATAATAAGCGATGAAGAAACCGCCGATGAACATGAACAGACAAACAATTATTGACATAAAAATAATATACGGAAGGCGCTTAAATAAAGGCAAAGTAATGAGAGGGGGGATAGTAAGTAATGCAAGTACTAAAATAATTCCGACACTGCGAATCATCAGGACAATCGCAATGGAAATAAAAAGATAAAATATGAAACGATAAAGGCGGATATTTATACCGTGAAGCGCTGCAAATTCCTCATCAAAAAGATAAACGATAAGAGGCTTGTAAAATAAAAAGATAACGGAAAGTAAAATAGTATTATAAACGATAATACTATAGATATCCAATTGGGTAACAGTTAGAATATCCCCAAAAAGATAGGTTAATAAATTTGGTGCAAATCCGGGTGTTATAGTAATAAAAATAATACCGATTGACATCCCAAATGCCCATATCACACCAATGAGAGCATTGTGAGTGTGCAATTTCTGGTTTGAAGCCAATCCAATTATTCCACCTGATAATACAGCTACAACAAAAGCTCCCAGAATTGGATTAAGTCCGAGATAATAAAATAATCCCAATCCGCCAAATGAAGCGTGACTTATACCGCCGACAAGAAAGGTATCCCGCTTCACAACGATCAAAGAGCCAATAATACCGGAGCATATACTTAACAGCAGACCAACAAGCAGAGCATTTTGGATAAAATCATATTGTAAGATACTCATTTGTGTTCCTTTAATACACGATGCGGGAAACCATGTCCAATTAATTCGATAGGACATCCATAAACCTTTTCAAGAGATTTATCCAAATATTCGTCTCTTCCGTGATAATAAAGATTGCGGTTAATGCAGGCAATATTTTTTACTTGATCATTAACTGCAGTAGTATCATGGGTGATTATTACAATAGCCATCGTTTTATTTAATTCCTGAAGAATAGATGACAGATTATCTCTGGACTCTGAATCAATGAAAGTGGTTGGTTCGTCTAAAAATAAAATTTTTGGGTCTTGAACTAATGCACGTGCCAGAAGTGCCCGCTGAAGTTCTCCTCCTGAAATATCACTGATTGCAGAGTATGCGATATGATAAAGGGAAAAATGCTCAATTTGGCGGTTAATAAGATGACTTTTGTTGTTTTTTCTATTTTTAAAGGGGTGGTAGCGACTGATCAAGCCTGTTTCAATAAAATCATAAACCCGAATAGGCATCTGCCGATCAAAGGTAGTGAGCTGTGCTACATACCCAAAATCTATAGATGTAATACCATGATAATTAACTGAACCGCTGTCCGGTTTTAGAAGTCCAAGCATACATTTCAATAAGGTGGTTTTACCGCCGCCATTCGGTCCCATAATAACGAGATAATCATTCATATTAATCGGAAGAGAAACCCCTGTCAGAACGGGATTTTTTCCATCATAGGAAAAATGAAGATCATTAACGTCAATTAAAACAGAAGTATCCATATTGCCTCATATACTTCAAGAATAAAACCCGGTATGTACATACCGGGTTTTAAATTATAAAGCGTAATATCCGGCAGGTAAAGATCCTGTCCGAAATACCTTATTTTTTCTTTTCATCTTTTTCTTTAAATTTATGGCTCCATGCAATAAGTATAGGAGCGGCAACGTACATTGAAGAATAGGTACCGACAATCACGCCTATTAACATTGCGATCGAGAAGCCGAATAATACTTGTCCACCGAATAACGCAAGAATAAAAACGACTAAAAAAGTTGTTAGCGAGGTAATAATGGTTCGGGATAAAGATTGATTAATACTTAGATTGATCACTTCGCTTAGTTGTTTGCCTTTATGGACCTTAATGTTTTC
>JAGLUM010000338.1 GCA_023134755.1 Fidelibacterota bacterium
CATAGGCTGTGCCTTGGCGAAGGAGGAAGATAAAAGTAAACTTGTCCTCCGGGGCCTTGGCGTAGGAGGAAGTAAACCTCAAATTTTAAACCTCTCCTTCGTCCCGACACTGATCGGGACTTCGGAGAGTAAACCCGAAAATTTTAAACCCTTAAACTTTAAACCTCTTCAGCATTCTTTTCTTTCAACTTGGCGGCAACCTGTGTATTTTACACTATGTTGGGCATCAGAAAAATACACAGCTATGTTTTTAAGGAACACATTTTTCCCTTTGTGGGCGCACTGTTTGTGTTCAGCTTTATTTTTCTTGTGCAATACCTGATCTCTCAAATAGATAAACTTGTAGGTAAAAACCTCGGTTTTGCGGTTATTGCCGAATTTATGATATTAAGTCTGGCACCTATTCTGGCAGAAGTTGTGCCAGTTGCCGTTTTTATTGCTGTATTAATGGCCTTCGGACGCTTTGGGGAAGACAATGAGATCACAGCATGGCGGGCATCGGGGATAAAATTTTCAAAGATCCTCATTTCTTCGCTGCTGTTTGGTATAATTATCGCAGGCGCTATGCTGTATTACAATAATAATATTTTACCCGACGCAAATCATAAATACAAATTATTACGCCAGGATATTGCCTATAAGCATCCGGATATTAATTTTGATGCCGGCTATTTTTTAGATGATATACCCAATTACCGTATTCTTATTCGCGAAAAACGCAATGATATGTTGTATGGTTTATTGATTTACCATGATGCTGGTGGCGTGCAGGAAACTATTTGGGCCAAAAGAGGCAAACTGGAGATAATTGGGGACAAAGTTATATTAAGTCTGGAAGATGGCGAATACCATGAATTCGTTCAAGACAGAACAGAGGAATACAAGCGCTCTAGTTTTGATAAGTACCGCATTGTTGTAGCAGTAAAAAATCTTGAATTGCGGCGCCGCGATTCCAAGTACCGTAGTGACCGGGAAATGTCTATCCCCGATATGGCAGTGAAATTGGATGAATACCGTGACCTGCAGCAAAAAGCCCATTTAAATATTCTAAAAAATCTTGCCGGAGCGGGAATTGATACATCCGGTGTTAAACCCCATAATGGTTTATTAATAGCCGATCAGGCCCTGCAGGCGGTAAAAGACTCCAGTACTGTTAGCGGACTAACCAACACAGAGAAAAAAGCACTGCGTACACGTTTACGTGAACTCGAAAACACTAAAATGCGGGTACGCTCATTCCGCGATATGGCGCGGCGATATCAGCAGGCAGAGAATAAATATCTTGTTGAGATCCATAAAAAGATTGCCATGCCTGTTGCAGCCATTATTTTTGTACTTATCGGTGCGCCGCTGGGTATGATCGTGCGACGTGGCGGTCTGGGTATCTCCGGAGGCATTAGTCTGGCCTTCTTTCTTATTTACTGGGGGGTGCTGATGACCGGTGAGCGCCTGGCTGACCGTTTATTGATGGCGCCCTGGCTGGCAATGTGGGGGGCAAATATTATCTTTGCAGTCATTGGATTAATTTTGGTACATTATGCGATTCGCGAGCGTATAACGATACATCTGCCGAAATGGATAGAACATGTACGGCAATGGATAAAGAATGATTAACGATAAAGGCACAATATGTTAGCGTATACACTGATCGAGAAGAAACAAGCCGGAAAATCATTAACAAAAGACGAAATTAATTATCTGGTGAATGGATTCCTAAAAAAGGATATTCCCGATTATCAGATGGCCGCATTCTTAATGGCCGTATATTTTAAAGGGTTCAATCAGGAAGAGAT
>JAGLUM010000339.1 GCA_023134755.1 Fidelibacterota bacterium
CGTGCAGAAACGGATATTATGCTGATGAAAATGGTATTAAATGAAACCGATTTACCGGTTTTAGGGATTTGTGCAGGCCATCAATTATTAGCAATATCAAATGGTGGAAAGTTGATCCAGCACATTGATTCTGTCGATAAACATGAAAAACCCGGGGATATCTATCATAAAATTGAAATAAAAGGCGGAAAATGGTTAAAAAGCATTTTCAACCGCTCATCTATTATTGTAAATTCCAACCATCATCAGGTGGTTGCACCTGAACATTTTCCCTCGGAATATGATATTACTGCCTGTTCCCCCGAGGGATTGATCGAAGCCATGGAGTACAAGGGAGACCGTTTTATTCTCGGTCTGCAATGGCACCCGGAACGCATTGACAATGAGGAGCATAAAAGAGCGATATTTGAATATTTTATAGATAATACGAGGAAAAGGATATTGACTTAATGAAACGCATAACAGGAGTTATGATTGTCTTTTTAACCGTTATTATTTTGATCTCCTGTGGAGGTCCGTCTCAAGCGATTAAAAAGACAATCCCCCCAGTGTTTATTGAGCAAGGTAAAAGAGTTCAAGATGTGTATGCGGCAACTCAAGTATTTCTGAATCAGTGCAAAGCAGGAAAACTTGAGGATGTTGAAATGGTTCCCTATACAGCTATTGATACTCTGGTACTTGATCGGAAAGCAAATACATTAGACATTTATTTTAATCGGTATTTTGCATACCGCCCGCTACGGGAAGAGGGTGTTGCAAATATGTACCGGGTATTGCGGGATGAACTGGGGAATTCATATAATAATTATACCATCACCATGTACGCGACCGGTGTTCCGATACATACATTGATCCCGAATTACTATATTGAAAACAGATCAGACTGGCACAATGAGAAGCTGCCTGTTGATCCGAAGAGAATTGAACCCATTGTCCGGAATAATAGCAAGCCTTATGTTGCATCTAAAGGATTGTACGGCCGCCATATCGCGTTGTGGAATAGCCACGGCTGGTATTATGAAAACTCCCTGAATCGTTGGGAATGGCAACGGGCACGGAATTTTCAGGTCGTAGAAGATATCTATCCCAC
>JAGLUM010000034.1 GCA_023134755.1 Fidelibacterota bacterium
ACTCGAAAGATCAGAGAATTCAATAAGGATGTAATAATAATTGCACAAACAGCTTATGCTCTTGGCGGCGATCGGGAGAAAGCAATACAATCCGGCTGTAATGATCACATTACAAAACCCATAGAAAAAAATGATTTAATGAAAGTGATCAAGAAACATTTAAAATTTTAAAAAACTGAAAATAAAAACACAATTTATAGTAAAAAGTGCTTGATTCCGAATATAGTATATCCTGATCTCACCTAAGATAGTCATCCTGAACTTGCTTGCCAAGCCGTAGTCCCGATCCTTCGGAGACGTAGGCTGGGTTCAGGATCTCATACAATACAGCAATCAGCAGATGGCTGGTAATCCGCTTATCACGGCGTAAAGTAATGAAGCCGGGCACCTTTTAACTTCTTATTCCATTCCATAATCTTGTCCGTATTTTTCAGCAACAAAATCAATATCCTTATCTCCACGACCGGAAAGATTAATCAAAATAGTCTGATCTTTGGGCAGTTTAGCTGCCAGCTTCATGGCATAAGCAACTGCATGCGCGCTCTCAAGTGCGGGGATGATACCTTCAACCCGGGAAAGTTCAAAAAAAGCATCGATGGCTTCTTTATCACTGGCTGTAACATATTTTACACGTTTGATATCTTTAAGATAGCTGTGTTGCGGGCCTACACCTGGATAATCCAATCCGGATGCTACGGAATAGACCGGCAGCGGTTCACCCTTTTCATCCTGAATAAGGTAGCAGCGAAACCCGTGAATAATTCCCGGTGTACCCATGGTCATGGTCGCTGCATGTTCACCCGGCTTGAAACTAAGTCCCGACGGTTCCACACCGTAAATATTAATATCTTCATCTTTTAAAAATTCCGTAAACAATCCAATGGCATTTGATCCGCCGCCGACACAGGCAATTAAATTGTCAGGAAGTACGCCGGTCATAGTTATAAATTGTTCTTTCGCCTCACGGCCAACCACTGTCTGAAAATCACGGACCATGGACGGGAAAGGATGTGGCCCCACGACAGAGCCGATGCAGTATAATTGGCTATCCGTATCTTCAAGATAAGCCATAAAGCAAGCATCCACAGCATCTTTCAGAGTTTTAGTTCCCATTGAAACGGGAATAACATTTGCACCCAATATTTTCATGCGGATTACATTCGGGTGTTCCTTGACAATATCCACTTCACCCATGTAAATATCGCATTCCATGTCAAGCAAGGCTGCCGCTGTGGCTAACGCAACACCGTGCTGGCCAGCACCGGTTTCGGCAATGACCTTCTTTTTTCCCATTCGCTTTGCCAATAAGACTTCACCCAGACAGTGGTTGATCTTATGAGCTCCGGTATGGTTTAGATCTTCGCGTTTAAAATATATCTTTGCCCCGCCCATTTTTTCCGTTAGACTGCGTGCATAATAAATCGGGCTGGGGCGTCCGACATAATGAACATATAAATCGTATAATTCCTCTTGAAAGTCTACTTCGTTTTTTATTTTTTCATATTCCTCCGTAATGTTCTTCATTACATCTACGAGCTCCGGGGGTAAAAATGCGCCTCCGTATTCTCCAAAGTTTCCCTGTGCATCCGGCATAAATCCTAATTTTGTCATGTATCTATTTCCTGTTTTTTTAACAGCCTTAAGCTGATTGAGTCTTTATTTTTTAATATCTTCGACCCCCGGGTGATTTTGCATAAACTAATATGGTATTTGTTTGCTATACTCCGTTGGGTCTCTCCATGGTATAGATCCTTCATAAGTCGCCATCGAAAAACAAGTGCATTCAGTTCACTTTCTGTTAAAACTTCACGCATAAATTGTTTCATATCCTTTTCGTTATTGATACTGCAAAAAACTTTTACAATTTCATTATATGACTGCATAATATACTCCGTTGTTTCTATGGGTAGAAACATAAAATAAATGTTCTTCTTTTGCAAGATATTTTTGTTCTTATTCACAGAAACATGATTACTAACGGAACAGCAATCAGTTTTTAGGAAGACCTGCTGCCCGTAAAACTTGACCCAAGATTTCATGATAAGATTCTTTGACCCCACTTCGGCCCCAAAGGAACGGAAACGGAAGGCTAAGATTGAGGTTTCTCAATAACTTAACCTTTCAACAGTAGTTAGTAGTCACCATATAACTATTATAGGTTTTATAGAACTTTTATCAGAAAGGCGTTTAATTTATTGGCATATTAAAATTAATGTATTATTTTATTACATGGCAGTATTTATATATTGAGTTTTTATATTTTATTGTTACATTATATCTATATATGTATCGAGGGGTGGCAAAATGGGGAGTTGATTTATGAAGAAACATCTAATTCTAATTTTTGTTATTTCAATTTTAGGGGTTTCCTTGGTTTTTGCTTTAAATCCAATTCTGGAGTATGTTGGTGATTGGATGGGTGAAGTAACAATAAGAACAAAATTGGTTAATAGTGGTGAAACTCGTGAAGAATGGAGTTACTACATTAAGCCATCTTTTAAGATTGGTGAGGATGGTTCTTTGACGGGAACAGCTATGATTAAATTTTCACCAATAAACTTTTCTATTATGGGAACAAAATGTGAGGTGATTTATCCCCAAAGAGATGAATTTCCAATGACCGGTGGTTTACTATGGATACCTGGGTATGAAATATTGGGAACAACTGACTCTCTGCTGGGAAACATATCCTTTTATCTCCCGGAAGGACCCGGAGGCTCAGCGACTTTTAAAGGTACCGGTGAGTGTATCAAGTGCACCGATGAATTCTCTTACAGTGAACTTCCTCAATATATACTTGAAATCCTACCAATAATGTCAAGAGGTGAGATAGAGCAAGAACCCACACCAAATTATTTTTCCTTTGGTAATAAAACCCTTATTGACCTTGAAAAGGTGGAAAAGTCACTGGGTTTTTATTGTGCTTCTATAAAGGGAAGTGGAATACTTGTTAGACCGGCAAAAATTTTAGCGCTGAATTTTAAAGGGAATTCTACGAAAAGCCCTTCATATTTTTCTGAAGCTATGGGGTTTGTTTGGAAAGAAGGGGAAGGAGAACCACTGCGGATAAAAACTAAATTCAATAAATGGGATGAAATTACAACAAAACCAGATAGTAAGGTTAAAGTTAAATTGGATGGTAAATTAGATCTTAGTCTAAACGAAAATTCCAAAATAAGACTTGAATCAGAAAGCGAACTTAGCTTGATTTTTGGAGAAATTTACTCCAAAATCAAACCGGGGACTAATTATAAAGTTCGTATACCAACAACAGCAGCTTGTGCAGTTCGAGGTACACAATTCATAACGAACGTAGAGAAAGATGGCGCGATTACCTTAACGGTTCTTGATGGCGAGGTGGAATTCTCAGATACGCAAAAGAAAAAAACAGTATTGGTAAAAAAGAACCAAAAATCAGTTTGCAATCCCGAGGGGTTACCTTCTGAACCGGTATCTATTGAACCTAACCAGATTTCCAAATGGTGGGAATAAATGTTGGTGCAGCATCCTACCTCCATCTAAGAACTTACGTCTTTGTTCATCTTTTGTCAGCTGTCGGACTATGCTGCACAAGTTGGTAGATTAAATTAGAATATCTTTCTTTTTTTTCATTCCCACACTCTCACTCTTCTCCCTTCCTTCTCTTCTAACTCCTAGCTTCCATCTTCTTCCCCTTCCCGTGCCCCTTATCACAATTCATTTGATTCCTGTCCTTTTCTATTGAAAAGAAGTATTAATTCCGCTAACTTTTAAAATGTATTGTTCTCTCGCGTTTCCAAGTGACATCTATCAGACATTTACCTACCGCGTCCCGGATGAAATACAGGATGCCCTTCAGCCCGGTATGCGTGTGAAAGCGCCCTTTGGTCCGCGCGCGCAGGTGGGCTATTGTATTAAATGTTTCCCTGTTCTCCCCGCAAAATCCGGCTATACCATCAAATCGATTAACAGTATCCTCGATGATAAACG
>JAGLUM010000340.1 GCA_023134755.1 Fidelibacterota bacterium
TCTGGCGGTGCTCTTATTAATCTGGACGGAGAAGTTATTGGCATAAATTCTGCTATTTTGAGTCGCTCTGGTGGATCTGACGGTATTGGATTTGCTATCCCGATTAATATTGCTAAAAAAGTTATGAATGATATTATTACAGAAGGCAGAGTGATCCGCGCATGGCTAGGAATTACTATTCAGGAATTAAATCAAGATCTATCGGAATCTCTCGGACTGGATAATGTTTACGGCGTGCTCATTTCAGATGTTATGATAGACAGTCCGGCTGATGATGCAAAACTCAAATCCGGGGATGTCATTATTAAAGTAAACAAAGACGATGTTTATACACCTTCAGAACTTCAAATTAACATTTCTTCCCGTAGTCCGGGAGATGATGTGAAATTGACCATTGTTCGCGACGGGAAAACAAAGATCGTTTCTGTCAGCCTGGAGGAACTTCCCGGTGAAGAACCCATAATTGTGAAGATTACAAGCGGAACTATCGATTTGGGCTTTACAGTTCAGAAAAACTCTGAAGAGCTTGCCCGCCAGTATGAATTGAACACCCAGAAAGGTGTTGTAATTGTCAGCGTTATACCCGGTTCTGAAATTCAACGAAAAGGTGTTCGCCCTGGTGATCGTATTATTACTATGGAGCGGAAAACCATTCAGGATCTTGACGACTACAACAAGATGCTGAAAGATATCAAAAAGAATCAAACGCTTCTTATGTTGATTGAAACAAAAAACGGCAACAAACGTTTTATTACCATTAAAGCAAAATAACAACTCTCCTTATATTAAGTTGTTTTAATCAAATATACCGCCCTGAAAAGCGGTATATTTGTCTATAGAGAAATAATTTCATTTTTTTCATAATTAAGCTTATAATTGCCATAATGAATAAATAATTGGAATAATTATGAAATACAGAATACCCGGAATATGGCTGGTTCTCGCTGCGGGTATATCCTTTCTGCATGCTGTAGCTCTGCCCGACTTTGAGCAAAATGACATTATGAAAGAGCAGACACGTTCATTTATTTGGGGTAGAGATGTCAATGTGCATATCAATGCCCCGGGAAAAGATTCATTGAAACAGGATAAAAAAACGATTATTGTTTTTTAGGCCTGTCCCGCAGGAAACACCATTGAATGGACGATTGGAAAAGAAATGGAAGAGGGGGATGACTGGCATTACGATATCCAGCACATCGGGGCACAAACCCGTTTCTTGCGAAATACTTTGAAAGATAAAAATGTTATTACGATATATATACAACCCACCGACAATGCGTGGCAATTATATGATAATAACCACCCCAATGATTATATCGATTTAATTCAATCAATGACAAATAGTATTCTTGCTCCCTTTTCAGAATTTGATTACAAAGTAACACTTAATAGTCACAGCGCAGGCGGATCTTGGGTTTTTCGTTATATACTTGGCGTTAAAGAAATACCCCAATGGATTAATCGTTTTGGTTTTCTGGACAGCAATTATAACTACAAATATGATGCAGCGCACTATGACAGTCTTTTTCAGCAATTTCTGCTTGAGCGAGATTCAACCTATCTCTGCTTGATCGCCTATAATGATAGCATTGCCCTGCTTGATAGTGCACCTTTTGTGACTCCGGAAGGCGGAACCTGGTGGAATGCACGGTATATGAAATCCCGCCTCGATCCGTTCTTTACATTTATTGATAGTCATGATGTGGACTTTCAACGGCATATTGCATCGGATAAACGCTTTGAAATATTGCTGAAAGAAAATCCAGCCCGCGCTATTTTACACACTATACAAGTCTATCGAAATGGGTTTATTCATTCCATGTTAAGTGGGACGGAATATGAAAATGTTGGTTACAGCTATTATGGCGCACCGGCATATTTGGAGTACATCCAAGGAAACCCTCCACAAAGCCCCGAAGGTGTTCCGGCCATTAAATAGATGCTTTGATGGCTGTTGCTGTTAAAATAATTTACCGTAGTTAGACCCGTTTTTTATTTTCTGACGAATGAATAAATAGTTGAGCAATAATGCCACCGGCGATCATTAAAAGTCCAATCAGGGTGGTGGGCTGTATGGGTTCATTTAATATAAAACGGATACATAGCAATGAAACAAAAGGAACAGCATAAATAAAATTACTGATCAACGCTGTGGATGTGGTTTTCCGCAAGGCGATCAGCCAAAATAAAAAAGTAATACTCATTTCGAATAATCCAACATATCCTGCCCCCGCAAGTGCTGAAAATGAGAGGGGTTCCGGACGAAAAAACCAAAGCGCTAAAACAGAAAGAATAATTGCACCCGTGGTAAAGGGAACCCATAAACTGGTAACGGCATCTATCTTGATTGTTTTTGTGATCATCCAGTAGGAAGCCCAAATAAAAGCTGTCGAAAAAGCGAGAAGTACACCGGGTATACTGATGCCTCCCGGCATACTATTTCCACCCAGAACAACGACCAGAGCACCGCCGAACGATACGCACAGCGCTAAAACACGAAGAACATGAAATTTTTCCTGCTTTAATATCATAGCAAATACTACGATCACCAGCGGCCAGGTGAAATTTACAGCCTGAGCAAATTGGGCCGGAAGCATATCGTAGGCTTTAAATAACATTAAGTAATAAATTGTTGGATTAAGTACCCCCGCCAGGACCAGTTTAAACATATCCCGCCGGGAGATATTAGCCAGCGATCTGAATCGCCCCGTTATAAGCATGATTACGGTCAAAGCAAAAAAGGAGACAAGAGACGATAAAAACAATAATTCGAAAGGCGTCAACATGCGCAATGCAATTTTAAACGCAGTTGCAACACTTGCCCACAGCAGGAGAACCAGCGTGGCAAAGATAAGGGCAATAGTATTGTTTTTACTTGTCATAAAGGCTTAAACCGAGCTTAGAATTATTGTCATTATTCCTGTTAATATATTCGCAACAGAATTTATGATACATGCCGCAGTAATTGCAAGAAAATAGGCGAAATATCAGAAAATCCAATTTCCGAAAAGGGCATTTTTTTATTTTAATATTTTAGAATAATAGTTAAACTATTTTAAATAAGATAATGAGGATTGTTTTTAAAAACCAAACTGCTTTTCAACCCTTCTACTTGAAAATACTTTCTATGTTTTATTCTGCATCAAAGATATAAAGATTATGGTTATAACTTTATATATTAAACGATCAAAAAGAATCTAAACTTCTGGAGGAATCCCGATATGAAACGTTGTTTTATTCTTTTGTTGTTAATCCTGTTATTCATCCAAGTGTATGGGAAAGATTTTGTCGAATTGGTTGAAA
>JAGLUM010000341.1 GCA_023134755.1 Fidelibacterota bacterium
GAACATCTGCTGAAACTGCCTTTTGCCAACGACAGCAATAGTCTGGACAAACGCTTTTACAGTGAACTCTTGCATCTCATCGGACTCAGGGAGATCAAGCAGGGCAGTAAAAAACTCATCGAGCGCTATCCGGAAGATGAACGGAACTCCGCCTCCCTGCTGGAAAACGCTATTAATAAACTGAACAGCCGGGACACGCTTTCCCAGATCGAAAATCTAAGCACTTACGGGAAAACCCGGGAAGAACAACTCTTTGCGGTGGCTTTGGAGCTTTGCATTACCTGGATCAACCGTATCCTTTTCCTCAAATTGCTGGAAGCACAACTGCTGTCTTACCACAAGGGTGATCCTTTATACAAATTCCTGAACATTGAACGTATTAAAAACTACGATGACCTTGATAGTTTATTCTTTGATGTCCTTTCCTGTAAATACGATGAACGCAGGGGTGAGGCCAAAACCGACTTCAGCAAGATCCCTTACTTAAACAGTTCGCTTTTCGAGCCATCCGATCTTGAACGCAAGACGATCTACATGACCGATCTGCGCGATGAACGATATTTGCCCCTGCTTAATGCTACCGTTCTAAAAAACGAACAAGGCAAGAAGCTCAAGGGTGGCATGCTTGCCCTGGATTACCTCTTCAAGTTCCTCGATGCCTACGATTTTGCCTCCGAAGACTCGGAAAATATTCAGGAAGAGAACAAGACCTTGATCAACGCCTCGGTACTGGGACTGATCTTTGAGAAGATCAACGGTTATAAGGACGGCTCTTACTTTACGCCCGGCTTTATTACCGAATATATGTGCCGTGAAACCATTCGGCGTGCCGTGGTACAGAAATTCAATGAAGCCAAAGACTGGAACTGCAAAGACTTGAAAGCTGTTTATAACAAGGGGCTGGATATTGAAGAAGCCAATGAGATCGTAAACTCTCTCAAAATCTGTGATCCCGCAGTGGGTTCGGGGCATTTTCTCGTCTCCGCCCTGAACGAGATTCTCGCCATTAAGCATTATTTAAACATTCTTTGCGATCGTGATGGCAAGCGCCTGTTCGACTATCGTGTTGAAGTTGAAAATGACGAACTGATCATTTCAAACGAACATACAGGCAAGCTCTTTGAATATAATCCCTCCTCTCCCGAAAGTCAGAAGCTGCAGGAAGCCCTCTTTCATGAAAAACAGACCATTATTGAGAATTGTCTCTTCGGTGTGGACATCAATCCCAATTCCGTCAAGATCTGTCGTCTGCGCCTGTGGATTGAATTGCTGAAAAATGCTTACTACAAGAATGAAACTGAACTCGAGACCCTGCCCAATATCGATATCAATATCAAATGCGGCAATTCCTTGATCTCGCGTTTCGATATCAAGGCTGACCTCAGCAAAGCCCTAAAGAAAAGCAAATACGATATCGACTCTTATCGCGATGCTGTCCATATCTATCAGAATGCCCAAAGCAAAGAACAAAAACGGAGCATGAAAGAGCTCATTGATGAGATTAAGGGCAATTTCAGAACACAAATCACATTCCACGACCCAATAAATAAAAACTTACGAAAACTGGAAGCTCAATACACAGCTCTCCTCACACCTATGGGCAATTTGTTTGAAAAAACAAAAAAAGAGAAAGCCGAATACAATAAAAAGGTCAAGGAACTGTATAAAAAATACCAAAAAGCCGAAGCAGAAGTTGAAGAGATCAAGAACAACAAGATCTACGAGAACGCTTTTGAATGGCGCTTTGAATTCCCGGAGGTTTTGGACAACAACGGCGACTTCATCGGTTTTGATGTGGTCATCGGGAATCCACCGTATGTAAGAGTTACTAATAAAAATGAATATTCATATTTTTCATCTGCATTTACAACATCATCAAATAGAATAGACTTATATGGACTTTTTTATGAAATTAGTTTAAAAATATTAAATCCTTATGGTTTGTTGTCTTTTATTACACCTAATACTTTTTTAACAAATCTTCAATACAAGTCTTTAAGAAAATTATTATCAACATTAGAAATAATTGAAATCCTTGATTATCGCTTTCAGGTTTTTGAAGATGCTCGAGTAGATACGGTTACAATTTTTATAAGCAGAAAGAAAACAAACAAACAATGCAAAATTTATAAATTCTTTTCTTCTGATGAAATAAGTACTATTAAGCCAAATTATTTATACGAACAAATTTATTTTAGCAATAATATAGAATCGTTTATAGTGGACATATCACCAGATAATTTCAATGTAATTAAAAAAATTGAAAACCAAACAAGACCCCTATCTGAAATTGCAAAAATTAGAAATGGAATAAACCCCGGCTATCCAGAGTCTAGAAAAAAATTACTAATTCAATCAGCTATATTTGGCAAGAATCCTAAAAAAAGATTAGATGCAAAAGATATATTTAAATATGGCTTTGAATGGAAAAATAAATGGGTTGATTATGATAAAGATTATAGCGTTGAAGGTGGTTCATTAAGAGAAGAAAGTATTTTTAGCACACCCAAAATTCTTATACAAGATATTAGAAATTTAAGTCTTAAAACGCGTATTGTAGCTTGCTATGATGATAAATTCTATTATAATCTTTATACATTACATAACATACAAAGCCAAAAACCGGACATTGATAATAAATATTTGTTGGCAATTTTAAATTCTAAAATGATGAATTTTTATTTTTCGAGCAATTTTAAAGATATTCATATTAAACCACGTTATCTTAGCTTATTACCAATAAAAATAGCCACAAAAAAAGAGCAGAAACCGCTTATAAAGCTTGTAGACAAAATAATAGTTCTAAAAGAATCTAATTCAAGCGTTGATATAACTTATTTAGAAAACGGAATTGATCAACTGGTCTATGAATTATATGGTTTGAGTGAGAAAGAGGTGAAAATTGTGGAGGGGGGAAAGTGAAAAAACCAACATTTTTTATTTCATCAACAATTTATGATTTTTCTGATCTGAGGTCAGCTATAAAATATTATTTAGAATCACAGGGTTGCAAAATATTGGCATCCGAATATAATGATTTTGATAAACCGCTTGACAAGCACTCTTATGATGCTTGTTTGGAGTCAATCAAACAGGCAGATTAT
>JAGLUM010000342.1 GCA_023134755.1 Fidelibacterota bacterium
TCAATAATATCATTGCCAAGTAATCCAATCTTCTGATATTCTAATTTTGTTGTACCGGCAATAGATAAGCCAAACAGTTCGGTATTATATTCAACATAAATATTCCCGCTTCCAAGAAGTAAATCATCAGAATTGACCGTTTCTGTCGCATAAGCTTGAATATCAAATTCATAAAAGGTGTCATCACCTGATGTCGTTACAACACCGTTATCAAACACAAAATGAATGATACCCGGTGTCGTTGCCGCCATTAAGGTAGCAAGCGTGGCAAATAATACTATCATGATCTTTTTCATTCTACCTCTCCAATCTATAACTCTCTCATCTGTATCATATTAATGTAATTAACATGATGTCAAAACACAAGCTCAATTTTATAACATAAAAGCACTGATGTCAGTGCTTTTAATTTTTATCATCCTATTCATCAAATAGCCTATTGTGCCGGAACCTGTGATGCTTTACCAACATTGTTTTGATAAAAAGCACTATTGTCATTGGTTTGAACAAAACCGTTCATATCATAATCACCATATCGATATCCTGAACGGCCGGTTTCAACATTCCAAACACCACTTTTATCATTGGTCTGAATAAAATCATTATCATCGCCATCACCGGCGAACGTTGCATAATCAGAGCCAATCTGTTTTAATGCCAGGGAAGCATTATAAGCATGGCCGGATACTGTAAAGTCATATTCATCTGTACTGTTAGCCTCATCTATTGTAACTGCAACAGCACTCATGAGCGAAAGATGATTACGATGTTTTACAACTATATAATAATTTGAACTTGATTCAAGTCCTTCAAATGTTAATCCGTTTGACCCGGTTGTATCGGTAACACTACCATCGGAAAGTAAACATCCAACAGCGGAAGCAACAGTAGCTCCGTCTGTAGAGGCACGCAATTCAACAAGTACCCAGTCAACCATGGTGGCAGGTAATCCATCAGTAACAGTAACTGTGCTCAAATAAGGATCGGTTGCAGGAAGAACACCAAAACCGGTTACGCTGCCTTCAAAAGTAGCACTTCGTAAATCAGTTCTCATTGTCGTCTGTGCAAAAACCACGCTTACGCTTATTAAAATCGCTAACGCTACTGTTAATTTCTTATTCATTCTATTGTTTCTCCGCATTCTATCTCTCTCTTTCTCTCTTTTCTCAATTTTTTTATCAACTCTCGTCAACAATATACAGCAGGATTATTCATAATACAAACATTTTTTAACAAATAATTAACTTTTTCTTAACTTTTCTAAAAGATATGTGATTATTGTTAATTTAATGGCCTAATAGATTTTAAATAAAAGCTATTAGGCCATTAATATAAAATTAATAAATCGTAAAAAATAATATAATACTATTAAAAAAAGTCCGACATTGAGCTTTTTTACTTATTTCGGCAATAGAAAAGTTAAGAAATCTTAACTTTTCTATGTTTTATTTATTTTTTATTAAAAATTAGGCTTTTTCCTGTCATTTCTTGCGGCTTTTCCAGCTCAAGAACATCCAGTAAAGTTGCTGCAATGTCTGACAGTTTGCCGTCGGGTTGCAGAGATATAATACGATGCTGCGGGTCAACTGCAATAAAAGGTACTTTATTTAAGGTGTGCTGTGTGTGGGGCTGTTCATTAGAATCATCCCACATTTGTTCGCAGTTCCCGTGATCGGCAGTGATAAAGACCGTACCGCCTTTTTGAGTAAATGCCGTAACAATTTTTTCAATCGCGGTATCCAGGTATTCCAGTGCTTTTACTGCAGCTTCCAGAATGCCGGTATGGCCCACCATATCCCCGTTTGCAAAATTAAGTATAATAGCATTGTATTTATCCGCAGCAATGGCCTCCAGCAATTTTTCTGTAACTTCCGGAGCACTCATTTCCGGTTGCAGATCATAGGTGGCAACCTTGGGAGAAGAAACTAATATCCGGTCTTCTCCGGGATACTGTTTTTCTTCACCACCATTAAAGAAATAGGTGACATGCGCGTATTTTTCTGTTTCTGCAATCCGCAGCTGGGTTAACCCGGCCTGACTGACCACTTCACCAAATATCTTTTGCATTTGTATCGGTTTGAATAATACCGGATAAGGAAAATCTGCCTGATATTCTGTCATGGTGTAATATTTTAGTTTAAGAGCTTGTGTTTTAAACTCTGCAAACTTATTATCGTTTAATGCGATAGATATTTCCCGCATGCGATCGGCACGAAAATTAAAGCTTAAAACGGTATCACCCTCAGAAATACGTCCTTTATCTCCGACTATGATCGGTTCCATAAATTCATCGCTAATATTCTTATCATAGTATGCTCCAATCACTGAAACTGGATCATCGGTTTTTTTCCCTATACCGTGCACTAATGCATTATATGCCCGTTCAACACGATCCCATCGTTTATCACGATCCATAGCATAATACCGCCCGATAACTGTAGCCAGTGTACCGAATTCATGTTTATTCATATACGCAAGCAATTTCTTTATATAGCCGGCCCCACTTTCAGGCGGCGTATCACGGCCATCCATAAAAGCGTGGATATATGTATCCTTAACGCCTGCTTCTTTTAATGCAAGCATGATTTTCATCAGATGACGGTAATCGGAGTGAACCCCTGCATCGGACATAAGACCTATTAAATGTACCGGTTTATTTTCAGAAACAGCATCACTGACCATCTTCTTGAATTCGGGAATATCTTTACAGGTATTTTCCTCTAAGGCTACATCAATGCGAACCAAATTCTGCATCATAACCCGTCCGGCACCAATATTCAGGTGTCCGACTTCTGAGTTCCCCATAACACCGTCCGGTAGTCCCACCGCCCGTCCATGGCAATCTAGTGCTGTATGGGGTTGTTCTTGAAAGAGTTTATTTAAAAATGGAGTATTGGCTTGGCGGGTCGCATTAAATTTACTTTCTTTTCGAAGTCCATAACCGTCTAATATCATTAAAAGCACATTGTTTGAGCTCATGGTATTCCTTTTCTTTTTCCTGCTCGGAATTTATTTCGTCACCCAGCAAAAAACAAGCAAATTAGTTACATAGCGTTTCGATTTTTCTTTTCTTTCCTTTTTGGTATTTATCTTTTTTTCTTTATAATTGAGGGACATGAAAAACGCACCATTAAATATAGGTATTGTTGGAGTTGGCCGCTTTGGTTCACGTCATCTGGAAAAATGGTTGACCCAAGACAATGCAAAACTTATCGGGTTTTGCGATATTGATCCGGATGTACAAACTTCCGTGCAGAAAAATAAACATATATCTTATTTCTCTTTAGAAGCGTTGATTGCTCAGGCTGATATTATCGACATTGTTGTCCCTGCCATTTCACACTACGAAATTGCAAAACAGGCACTTGAGGCCGGAAAACATGTATTTATAGAAAAGCCTTTTACCGAAACACTGGAACAGGCGCAGCATCTGGCGGATCTGGCGAAACAATCCGGGTGTCTTATCGGGATTGGGCATATTGAGCGCTTTAATCCGGTATTTCTTGCATTAAAGAAAAAAATAAGTGCTCCGCTGGTATCCTTAAACGCATATCGTCAGGGTCCATTTATTCCCGGCGTCGGATTGGATGTTTCAATTGTTATGGAACTTATGATCCATGATATTGATCTGGTTCGACAGCTCATTCCTTTATCCATTAAGAATATTACTGCAGAAGGTGATATTATCCATAGTAATAAAATTGATCGTGCTACTGCTATACTAACATTTGAAAATGGATGCAAAGTTACTTTATTTGCAAGCCGTGCGGAGAATAGCCGCCGGCGTGAAATAATATGTTTTACCAACACCAATACCTACACGGCAAATTTGATGGAACGAAGCCTCTTGGTTTCAGATTCCAAAAAAATAGTGTCATTTAAAGAATATGATGCCATGGCAGAAGAACTCTATGATTTTGCTGAAGCAGTAAGAAGCAAGCAAAAACATCTTGTAAATGAGGCAGATGGATTAGCTTCTATCAGGGTTGCTAAAGAAATAGAGAAATGTATTCTTTATAAAAAGCAATAAGCGGTATCACATATTGTTTTTAATATAATCTGCAATCGTTTCAGCCAAATAATCTAAATGGGGCTCATCCAGACCCGGCCAGATACCAATCCAAAAGGTATTTTTCATCACCAAATCGGTATTATCTAAACGTCCCGCCACACGGTGCGGCATATCCAGATATCCGGGTTGTTTTAATATGTTTCCGGCAAACAGAAGGCGGGATCCGATCTTTTTAGATTCAAGATATTGCAGCAGATCATGGCGATTACCGGGAAAAGAGTCCTTAAGGGTAATAGTACATCCAAACCAACTTGGATTTGCCTTTGGGTGTATTGTATCTGTAATGATATGATCGCCCACGGTTTCTTCCAATCTGTTTTTTAGATAGCGATGGTTCTTTCTGCGTTTTTCCACAAAAACATTCAGATTATCCAGCTGACTTAAACCTATGGCTGCCTGAATATCGGTAATTTTAAAATTAAATCCTCTTTCGGAATACACGTATTTATGATCATACCCAAACGGAAGCTTACCGTGCTGCCCGTTAAAGCGCTGACCACAGGTATTATCATGTCCGGTATTACACCAGCAGTCACGCCCCCAATCGCGCATGCTTTCCGCAATACGGACCAGTTCAGCATCATTAATAAGCAGGGCACCGCCCTCCCCCATAGTAATATGGTGGGCAGGATAAAATGAACAGGTAGCAAGATGACCAAAACTGCCGGTTTTTCT
>JAGLUM010000343.1 GCA_023134755.1 Fidelibacterota bacterium
AACGTGGTATTTCAGGGTGAGCTGGGTATTCTTGATAAAGACGGACAGATCTTTAATTTTAGCGAGGATGCTTTTGCCTGGACCGTGAATATGTACTGGCAGTTTGAAAATTTCAATTTTTTAGCATTGTACCGCCATTATGACCTGGCATTTGATAATCCTTACCAGCGTTCATTTTCAAATTACGCGCGCTATAAAACCACAATATACGAAGATATTTATTACCTTCTCGATGATGCGTACGGCTTTTTATATTCCGGCGCATCCCAACCGCAGGCTGAAAAGGGATTTTACTATTCCACACGCTACCAATTATCCAGTTCTATTATCCTGAATGTGGAACATGATATCTGGGAACGGGTTGCCGACCGTGCAAAATACAACCGCCTGGTCGCCCGGGTAGAATACCGGCCGGTATTTAACTACCGCATCCGTCTGCGTCAAAAATGGCAGGGACGGTATATGGATAATTTCTTTACCTCCAATGTCTATACATCTTATGAAACCATTTTAAGCAATGAATTTCGTTTATCCCGTTTCAACAAGCTGCGTTTTGACCTTATTTACGGATACACCGAATTTTCACCCCGCGCCCGACTGGTTTACAGTGTGAGCGGCGGTACTTCCATGGTTGGAAATGCAGGGTCTCCTTCACGGGCAATTCGTATCGGATTTACCCATAATTTTAATAAGCGGTTTAAAATCATTGCTTCCGGAATGGTGTATAATGGATTTATCTGGAATTTCGAGGATACGGATTTTCGGATAACCGATTCACCTGTGGATGCCTTCCGCGGATGGATCACGTTGTACAGCCGTATTACAGACAATTTATCCCTGCGCTTTAAATACACGGTTGATACCCGCATGGATCAAAACAATATTGTAGCAACTTATATCGAGCTGGATGACGGCACTCTGCTCCAGTTGAATGATACCTATTATCGTTTGGCAACAAATGATTTTAGACTTCAAATAGATTATCGATTTTAATTTTTTATAAAAGGAATGTGTATGACTCGCAAACACCTTATAACATTACTACTCATTACCATGCTGACAGCAGGAAGCCTGTTCGGGCAGATATATTTTCACTATATGGGTTTGGATAACACGCCGAAGCACTCGGGTCGCAGTCTCTCGTTGGGCGGGAATGCCCTTGCACTGGAACAAAATCCTGTTGCAGGACTGCATAATCCGGCAGCATTATTTGAACGGAGTAACGCGCTCGTACTGTATACAAACCTGAATATTGCCTCCTTTATTGAACGCCGTGGGTTTCCGGTACAAGATAGTTTTGGCGATTATCTTGCTGAAAATGATTATGTTTCAAACCGCTTCCAGAAACTGGAAGGCGATCTGGCACTGTATTACTCTCAGGAAGGATTTTCAGCATCTGCAGGATGGTACACTATGGAAAATTTCTCCTACGATTATCAGGAAGAGATCCGCAGCGATCTCGGTAGCGGAGCATATATCCGTGATCCGCTGGCCGGATACCATAAAATTCATTTCAGCGGACTGGAACACGGACTTAACTTTGCCCTCGCGCATGATATTGGTGAGCGCTTCGCGGTGGGATATTCCTACACCCAATTATTCGGCACAGGACTTGAAGAAGGATACGGAGTAATTCCCATCTTAAATGACAACAAAT
>JAGLUM010000344.1 GCA_023134755.1 Fidelibacterota bacterium
CCGTGGAGGGGCAGCCGTATTTCGACGCGCTAAGTATTGCTTCGAAATATACTCATCGTATTAGATTTGAGATCCATCCGCTGAAAGCAGGGATCATTGAAGAAACCGATACCTATCGTATTGAGGCATTTTCGCTTAAGCACAGCACACCCGTATTGGGATACCGTTTTGTACAGAAACCCCAATGGCGTTTCAACCAGGCATTGCTGGATGCGTATGATCTGGATGGTCCGCGCGTAGGAGAACTAAAAAAAAATGGTGTTATCATACATCACGGAGAACAACTTATCCGGGAAAAACTAAGCTATCAGACTCCGGAAAAAATATTTGCTTATGTGTTGGATACCGGAATGTGCGAAACCATTCCATCCCTTATTCAGGATGCGAACTGTGTGTTGATGGAAGCAACATATTTGCATACAGAACAAGCTTTAGCAGATGAATTTATGCATATGACAGCAGAACAGACCGCCCGTTATGCAAGGGATAATCGTGTAAAAAAATTAGTGCTGACCCATTATTCAGAGCGGTATAAAGACCTGAATTTATATGAGAAAGCTGTTGAAAAGATTTTTAAAAATACGCATATTGCACATGATTTTGATATTATCAACATTTAGTACGGGGAATATATGAAACGTCCAACCTGGGATGAATATTTTATTAATATCGCGGAAATGATCGCAATGCGCTCATCCTGTTTACGAAGGCAAGTCGGTGCGGTTATTGTGAAAAATAAAGACATTGTCTCCACCGGTTACAATGGTGCGCCTCAATATCAGAAAAACTGTCTTGAAATTGGCTTTTGCTATCGGGATTTACATAATATCACTTCCGGTACGCAGTTGGAACGCTGCCGGGCAGTCGGATCCCACGCCGAATCCAATGCCATTGCACTTGCCGCCCGGAATGGACATTCTACATCCAACAGCACAATATATATTCACGGCCATGAATTTGTCTGCTACCAATGCAAGGCACAGATTGCTAACGCGAATATCAAACGGGTCGTTTTGAAAAAGCCGAATGGAAAAATTGAAGAATTAGTGCCGGAACGTGACTGGACCGTGCATCCAATTGATGAGGAGAACTGCTCATGTTAAGAAAAATTGCCTTACTTTGTTTTTGTTCCTTGATGCTTCTGTCGGCTGTTGACCCGCAGTATTATATTCGGCGGGCAAATCAGAATTATAAGCAGATCGACGATATGATCGTCGACTTGCGCATCCGTTCGCGTATGCCACAGATTACCATTCCTGACCGTGAGACCGTGTTGCATTTTATCCGTCCTGATTCACTGTTTCTCGAAGATAATACCCCGCTGATGATTCCCTCTGAAGTGTTCCTGATGGATTTGGAACGTCTGGTTGATGATGCTACTTCACTGCGCGTTATTGATTACGAGGAAGCCCAAAACAATGTTGTCTTCATCGAAGTAAAAAAACCGATAGAAGGTCGGGAGATCATATTTCTTGCCATGGTGGATACAATACGCTGGGTATTATCTCAGATGAAAATGATCGATAAACCTGAAATGGTGGCAGATATCAATTTTACACAGAAAGAAATTTTTCCCGGATTGTATCTTCCGACAGATATCAGGATGATAGTAGAGAGCAAAGAAACCCAGAAAAAGAAAGTACCAAATCCCCGTGGAGGTATTCCGATTACTTCTTCCTTTGGATACATTGATCTAAAATTTAGCAATTATCGAATAAATACATTACAAACGTCTATTGTAAATCCGGATACAGTAATGATTCAGCCAGACACTCTGCAAGATCGACAGGATACACTGCAAATAATAAATGAGCTAAAAAAATGACAGGTGAAATATGCACAATGTATTAAGTGTAATTCTGGGTGGTGGACGCGGTACGCGGCTGGCTCCCTTGACAACTGTAAGATCAAAACCTGCTGTCCCGATAGGCGGAAAATACCGTCTCATTGATATTCCTATTAGCAATTGTTTAAATTCGAATATCCGAAAAATCTATGTATTAACTCAGTTTAACAGTGAATCTCTGCATCGGCATATTAATCAGACCTATAAATTTGATAATTTTACCCATGGCTTTCTTGAGGTACTTGCCGCATCGCAAACCATTGAAAATATGGATTGGTATCAAGGAACTGCCGATGCGGTACGCCACAATTTAAATCATTTTGAAACCTATAGATTTAATCAATATCTTATTTTAGCGGGTGATCATTTATACCGCATGAATTATCAGGAATTTGTTGCCCATCACCGTAATACGAATGCCGATATTAGCATCTCTGTTAAGCCGGTCAGCAAAGAAGAAGCAAAGGGCTTTGGAATTCTGAAAGTAAATAAAGATGGCCGTATCGTAAAGTTTGCCGAAAAGCCCACCGATGAAACTGTACTGAAAGAGATGAAGAGTCCGACAGGTGATCCCGATCGTCCCTACTGGGGATCCATGGGAATTTATGTTTTTAACCGCCAAACCCTGCGTAAGACCCTGCGAGATATTCCGAAGGATGATTTCGGGGGAGATATCATTCCGGGCGCTATTGACGATTATAAAGTTATGGCATTTTTCTTTAAAGGTTACTGGGAAGATATCGGAAGCATCAAGTCCTTTTATAATGCTAATATTAATTTTACGGAAATGAAGCCGGATTTCCCTTTTGTAGATGAACATTTTCCAATTTATACCCATGCGCGCATGCTGCCGGGGTCACGTATCAGCAATGCTGAAGTGTCTCATTCTTTAATTAATGAGGGTGGATTAATTCATGCTAAAACAATAAAAAATAGTATTCTTGGAGTTCGTGCAGTTGTACGCGAAGGTAGCGAGATAATAGATAGTTATATTATGGGAAATGATTTTTTCGAAACGGATCATAAAGGAAAAATCCCCCTCGGTATCGGGAAAAACTGCCTTATCAAGCATGCGATCATTGATAAAAATGTGCGTATCGGCAATAATGTAAAAATTATTAATAAAGATCAAATAGATGATATCGAAACGGAAACCTATTATATCCGTGACGGTATTGTTGTGGTGAAGAAAAACGTTGAAATTCCCGAAGGGACTATCATATAATTCAATAATATTTTAAAAGATCCATGGGCAATCCTGAAGGATCTGTGTAATGGATTCCACTTTTATAAATCGTTCCTGCGGAAGATTACAGGCATCCATTTTTTCATGCAGCCAAGTAGTATGATAGGGGATATGGATTGCATATCCGCCCAATTCCAATACTGGCAAAACATCTGATTTTAACGAATTTCCGATAATTAGAAATTCTTCGGCTTTAATATCCAGATGCTGAAAAAGTTTTTGATAATCACCTGTTTGCTTATCGCTCATAATTTCAATATGATGGAAATAGGATTCTAATTTCGATTTTTTCAGTTTTCGCTCTTGATCAAGCAAATCTCCTTTAGTGGCAACAATGAGTTTATACCGGAGAGAAAGATTTTTCAACACAGCTTCCACGTTATCTAGTAGCTCAAGGGGTGAATCTGCCAGATTTTTCCCGGCTTCCAGTATTGTTTGTATGGATGTTTCCGGTAATTTATTATTGCTGATGCGTAATGCGGTTTCAATGATGGATAGAGTATATGCTTTGGCTCCGTATCCATACAAAGGCATATTGCCGAGCTCCGTTTTATACAGCTCTCTGGAACTGATTTCCGGCGGCATAATATCTTGTACTAAATCACAAAATACCTGTTCCAGCGCGCGGTAATAGGGTTCACTTGCCCAAAGGGTATCGTCAGCATCAAAGCCGATAATTTTTATATCAGGACGTATATGCATTTTTATTACTCCAGCCAAATATACAAAAAAACCGGAGTAAACCGAATATCTTCCTTATTATAATAAGAAATAAGAAGTAAGAAGACGTATTTACTAGTGACGATTTCCGGTTCCCATTTTCACTGCCCAAGCATCGGGACCGGATCAGGCTTCGTTACGATTTACATCGTACTTCGCCTGACAGGTAGGCAATTCTTCACTCTCCACTTTCCATTGTCAATTTTTTCAAATCTGTCTGCATTTCACATAAAAGCCTGTATCTCCTGCTTGGAAATTGATAACACTTCTTGTATATTTTCATATAAAATTATCCAAATCATGAGGAAGAGACATGAATATTTTATACGGGGTGCAGACAACCGGAAACGGCCATATCGGGAAATCGCGTTATATCGTACAAGAACTCAAGCGCCGCGGTCATGATATCAAGGTAATATTCAGCGGTGCCCAGCAAAAGAATATACCTTATGCGGAGGTCTTTGAGCCCTATAAAATTTTCAAGGGGCTAACCTATGCTACAGAAAATGGAAAGATAAATTACATTAAAACTGCTCCCCGCCTAGATGCGTTTTCCTATGTGAGGGATATTGTCACCTATAATGCCAAAGGTATCGATTTGGTCATAACAGACTATGAACCGGTTTCAGTACAGATCGCTAAAAAAAATAGAATTCCATCCATCGGTTTAAGCCATCAATATGCCTTTCAGCATGATGTACCATATCCCCAACTGCATATAATGATACGGGCCATTATGGAATATTTTGTCCCGGCCGATTTTGTGGTTTCTGTACATTGGCATCATTTTGGTTTTCCCATTTTACCTCCCATTTTTCCGCCGACCCATATTGAACCACAGGATACTCCCGAACGAAAATGCGTGGTGGTATATTTACCTTATGAAAATCCTAATAATGTAGTAAAAATGCTCAAAGAATGTCCCTCGGAATATGATTATTTCTTTTTTTCCGATGTCAATAAACGTCTACAAAATGACAATATCCATATCTTAGAAAAAAACCGGCAGAATTTCCTAAACCACCTGTCATATTCGGAAGGGGCAATCCTCCATGCCGGATTTTTGGCAAACAGTGAAGCCTTTGATCTGGGAGTCAAGACCCTCGCTAAACCCATTGCCGGCCAGGCGGAACAAATTGCCAATGCCATGGGTGTTGAACAATTAGGGTTTGGAAAACAAATGCAGGAACTGAATCCCCGGGAAGTATGGGATTGGCTGGAAATGCCACCGATAAAAGCTATGCATTATCCGGATACTGCAACGCGTTTTGTTGATTGGATCGAAGCCGGTATTTTTAGTACAAAAAGTCTGATTGATATGTGTGAGGAATTGTGGTCACAGGTACCTATTCCGAGCGTATTCCGATCTTGAAAAAATGGCCTGAAAATCAGGTAATATCATTCAGGAATGTCGTCTTCTGCCATATAATAATAAGTTGAAAATGACCAGATAATTTTGTAATTTTCACCGTAAAATGAAAGGGAAATATGTCGCTTAAAAGAGCCTTAACAATCAGCTTATTTTTTGTTATACTTGTTTTTGCACAAACTCCGCAGCAGCTCGTTGAAACTCTGGCAGCATTACCCGAATTGGATCATGCTCAATGGAGTGTATATGCCCGGTATGTAAATGAAGAAAATGGCGAGGGCCCTGTGATTGATCATCAATCTGAGATGTCCTTATCCTGTGCCTCCAGCCTGAAAGTACTTACCATCGGGTTGGCGCTTGATAAACTGGGTGGAGATTTTACTTTTAAGACCCGATTATTTTATTCTGGCAGTATTGACCAGAAGGGGACGCTGCATGGAAATATTTATATTGTGGGTGACGGAGATCCTACTTTAGCCGGCGATCAGGTTTGGGGTGCTTATAAACAGAAAAAATTATTATCTGAATGGGTAAAGTCCATTAAACGTAAAGGTATAAAAGTCATTGATGGTGCCGTAGTTGCGGATGAATCATTATATGCCCCTTACCATGTTCCCGTTACCTGGGTATGGGAAGATCTGGGAAATTACTACGGTGCGGGACTTACGGCTTTATGCTTTTTAGACAATAAATACTACCTTGATTTCAAACCCGGAGAAAAAGAAGGGGATCCCGCCGAAGTGCTTGCTATCCGGCCGCATATTCCGGGTCTAACCTATACAAATAAAATGAAAACCGGAGCACTATATTCCGGAGATAACGGTTATATACTGTCTGCTCCAAATGTTTATCATGCTGTTTTTCATGGGACTGTACCAGCGGGTGAAGAAAAATTTACCATTAAGGGCGCTATCCCGAATCCGCCACTGCTGGCAGCACAGTCTTTGAATGCGGCTCTGCAAGATGCAAAAATCCCGGTTGGTGCACCATCCTATGTGGTATCGGAATCACAGTTATACCGAAATGACCATCTTTTAAAAACCATAAAGTCACCGCCTCTCCGTCGGATCGCGGAAATTACCAATAAACTGAGCAATAACACCTATACCGAGATGTTGCTTCTGAAAGTGGCACAGGAACAAAGTGGCAATGGCAATACTGAAGAAGGCATCAAACAGATAGAAAAATTCATGGATAAACTAGGGATAGATCATGAAGGAATGCGTCTGGTAGATGCCAGTGGACTGTCCCGCGAAAATATGATCACTACAAAGGTGTTCAGTGATTATCTTAGTGCTATGTCCCAGCAGCGCAGTTTTGCCGATTTTTTTAATACTTTTGCCATAGCAGGTGATGGTGACGATTTCGGATATGTTGTTTATTTTGCAAAAGATACCCCTGCTGCCAATAATGCCCGGATAAAAACCGGATATATTGGCGGAGTGCGCAGCCATACAGGATATGTCAGTACACGATCAGACCGTTTAATTGCGTTTTCCTGTATCGCTAATAATTACCATTGCAAAACAAAAGCTATTACCAAACTGCATGAACAGGTCGTTGTGGCATTAGCAAACATGGAATAATATGGGAAATTCTCTCTCAAAAAAAATGGTATGTATTGTATGTCCCGTAGGTTGTAAACTAACGGTTGAAAAAATAGATGAAGAATACAATATCAGCGGCCATCAATGTAAAAAGGGAGAGGAATATGCTATTGAAGAATTGACACATCCCACACGCATGCTGACCACAACCGTTAAAGTAAAAGATTCACGGCATGTCCGTTTGGCGGTACATAGTTCCACAGCGCTGCCGAAAGACCTGCTTTTTCAGGCCATGGCTGTAATCAATACATGCTGTGTGCAGCCACCCATAAAGATAGGTCAGGTGGTCATTAAAGATATTTTAAATACCGGTGTGGATATGTGTGCGTCCCGGGATATTGGAAAAGAATGAAACAGATCGAAGAAAAAATCCGCGATTTACAAAACCGTCTGCGTGATCATAACTATCGCTATTATATTTTAGATAACCCGACTATTTCAGATGCTGAATATGATAAGCTATTTCGTGAATTACAGGAACTGGAAAAAGCATATCCGCAATTTGCCGATACAGATTCTCCTACAAAACGTGTGGGTACAGTAGTTTTAGATGCTTTTGATTCTTTGGCTCACCGTATTCCCATGTTGAGTCTGGCAAATGCCCTCAATGAATCGGAATTGCGGGAATTTTATCATCGAATTGTCAAGAACACAGAAAAACCTAAAATTGAACTGGTCGGAGAACCAAAACTGGATGGCCTTGGGGTTGAATTGATCTATGAAAACGGTGTATTTACCGCAGGAGCTACGCGCGGGGACGGATACACCGGTGAAGATATTACCGAAAACTTGAAAACTATCCGGCAAATACCCCTGCGTTTACAGGGACATCTAATTCCCAAGTTGCTGGAAGTACGGGGCGAAGTTATCATTTCAGAAGAAAATTTTATTCGCTTAAATAAAGAACGTGAAGCAGAAGAGGAAAAACTGTTTGCCAATCCCCGTAATGCCGCGGCCGGGTCGCTTCGTCAGCTGGATTCACGTATTACTGCACGGCGACCACTGGAAGTATTTATATACGCACCTGGAAAAATTGAAGGGTTAGAGTTTGAAACCCACACAGCATTTATAAATCAGTTGAAAGCATGGGGGTTTCGGATTAACCCCCTAAACAAGCTTTTACATAGCGAAGAGGAAATGATCAGCTATTTCCACGAAATGGAAGCGCAACGTGAAAAGTTACCCTATGATATTGACGGGGTGGTCATTAAGGTAAACACTTTCAGCCTGCAGAAAACATTGGGAATGCGTACCCGTACACCGCGTTGGGCCATTGCGGGAAAATTCAAGGCGCGCCGGGAAATTACACAGATTGAAAGTATTGATGTACAAGTGGGACGTAGCGGCGTACTAACACCCGTTGCCAACTTAAAACCGGTACAGCTTGCCGGCGTACTGGTTCGCCGCGTCACCCTGCACAATCAGGATGAGATTGACCGAAAAGATATTCGTGTGTACGACTGGGTAATTATTGAACGCGCGGGAGATGTTATTCCCAAAGTAATTAAAGTGATTACAGAACGCCGTCCCAAAAATACTAAGCCCTACCATTTACCCGACACCTGTCCGGTCTGCGGTGCCCGGGTACAACGTGTAGAAGGCGGTGTAGCCGTAAAATGCGTACATCGGGACTGCCCGGCACAGCTTAAAACCGGGATTCAGCATTTTGCTTCCAAGCTGGCAATGAATATTGAGGGACTGGGAGAAAAGATCGTTGATCAACTTGTGGATGAAGGGCTGATCGCTTCCGTTGCGGACCTTTACATACTGGATTACCATTCCCTTGTACCACTTGATCGCTTTGCTGAGAAATCTGCCCGGAAACTTCTGGTATCTATTCAGGGATCTACAACACGTTCTTTGGCTCATGTTATCTATGCGCTGGGTATCCCGAATATC
>JAGLUM010000345.1 GCA_023134755.1 Fidelibacterota bacterium
GGCGATTCTATTAAAATTGTTTTAGTTGAAGCTATAGGTATATTAAGCTGGGAAAAACGTCAGGAAATTGGCCTTAACTGGTGCCAACGCGCGAATTTTTCAGCAAATTCTCTTTATACCGGTATCGGCGGAAGTTTAGCGTTGCCCGGAGGTGGTTCAACTACTAATATTGATGATTATAAACGTGCTTGGGTGATGACAGGTAAAGACAGCTTATTCCTGACATTCCAGCGTGCAATTGACAATTATAATGATGGCGCCGGCTATACGGTTGCAATTCCGCCGCCTCCGCCTTCACGTTTTTCCGTACTTCCCGGTGGTGATCGTGTTGTTCTTGAGTGGGAATACAATGCTGAAACATATCCGACATTTTCAGGATATCGCGTGTACCGTGCTCTGCAAGAACCGGATTCAACTTATCACTTGATCTTTGAATGCGGCGGATCAACAGGTATTTCGGTCACGAATACCTTTCAGGATCGCTCTGCTATCCGCGGATTTAGCTATTATTACTATATTGAAAGCTATGATGACGGATCAACCGGCAAAGAACTTGTCAGCAGTAAATTCCATACGATGACCAACGAATCAGCAAGCTTGCAGCGTCCGGCAGGAACCATTCTTGATGACATTCGTGTTGTTCCTAACCCGTATAACCGGAGGGCACGTACTTTGCAGTACGGTGAAACAACAGCAGATAAGAATAAGATCAATTTTTATGGTCTGCCGCCGCAATGTGATATTATTATCTATTCCGAGCGCGGCGATCTGATCAAAACCATCAACCATACATTCCCAACAGGTGATGAATCCTGGGACTTAACAACAGATACAAACCAGCTGATCAAGACCGGTATCTATATTGCCCGGATAGTGGTCACCGAAGAGGTGATAGATGAGCAAACAGGAATACCGCTATTAAGACTTGGAGATGCAACACATTTAAAGTTCATCGTGATTCGATAAAAAGAGTTTGTAATCGTTTTATGAATTAGGTATAATTGCGATTGATTTGAGCCCCTGTAGCTCAGACGGATAGAGCGCAGGTTTCCTAAACCTGAGGTCGCCCGTTCGAATCGGGCCGGGGGTACGAGCAAGAACGACGAGAACGAAAGGTAGAATATGACTGAAAAGCACATGACGAAAAAACAACTAAAGGAAGATCCGTTTTTTGAGGAAATTGCCCATATAATTGGATTTTTTCAAAAAAAACAAAAGACAATATTAATAATTGGAATTATTCTTATTATCGCTATTGGCGGCTTTTTTGGAAATAAAGTAATTACACAACAAAAAAACACCCAGGCAGTGGGATATTTCGGTATTGCTATGGATTACTACAATAAGAACAACATGGCAGCAGCTGAAGATCAATTCAATTTATTGGCCGAACAATACGGGACTACCGACTGGGGTAAACGCGGCTACTATTATCTTGGCTTGATCTCACGTAAATTGGGGCAGCCGGAAGATGAAAGTGTTATATATTTTGAAACGTTTATAAGCAGCAATATTAAAGATGATGCATTGAAAACAAGCGCATATCAGCTTATTGGGACCTATTATTACCGGAACGGTGATGCACTTGCAGCCGGTGAAAATTATTTGGAAGCAGCAAAACATGCTTTGGTAAAAACGGATAAACTTGCTTACGGTATCCGCGCGGCAGAATCTTATATAGAAATTGGTGAAAGTGCAAAACTGGATGCCGTATTAAATTATTTAACAGGACTTGATCTAGATGAAAACGAGCTAAATCGTATAAATGTTTTAGCAAATTTTTAAATTTTACAGTAAAAAAATCAAAAAAAGAGCAATGTTATAATTGCTTTTTTTTATTTTATCAAAAAAAATAAAGGTTTAGCGTGCAAAAATGCTTGTTAGTATATGGGAAAAATAGATAAACAAAGATAAAAAATGGTTGCACAAACGTGCCTTATTATATATATTAGGCGCGAAAGTGGGATTATTCCCACTTTTCGTATTAAAGGACGTTGAAAAATGAGTGATATTCAAAAGCTTATAAAAGACATCGCGGAAGCATCAGGAATATTTGTTGAAGACATCAAAATGTCTGAAACCGGCGGAACTATCAAGGTAATTTGTGATACCGAGGAGGGCATTTCGTCGAGTATACTGGTAAGCATCAGTAAAAAAATACTTAATGATCCTGTATATGAGAAGGAGTATGCTGAGCGGTTTCGTTTAGAAGTAAGTTCACCGGGAATTGACACTCACTTGACCTTACCGCGTCACTTTCGCAAAAACATTGGTCATAATATCGTATTACAGTACAGAAATGAAGAACACAATAATCCCATAAAGGGAACAATTACAGATGTTGATGAAGATGCAGTGTATCTTGCGGTGAAGAAAAAGAAAGAAAATGAAACCCTGCGTATTCCGTTTAAAGAAATTGAATACGCTAGCATAGTATTAAAATGGTAAAGTAGGAGATAGGCAATTGGACAGTAAAAATCTCATTGAAGCTTTTGCTCAATTAGCAAAGGAAAAAGGTATTAACCGCTCGGAAGTCGGTGAGATCATCGTTAAGGTATTTGATACCATTATAAAAAAACAATATGGTGATGTTGACAACTTTGATGTTATCGTCAACGCCGATAAAGGCGAAATCGAAATATACCAGGAACTAACCGTTGTTAAAGATAAAGAACTGGATGATGAAATTGTTGAAATTCCCATTTCGGATGCCCGGCTATTGCCGGATGTGGAAGATCCTGAAATTGGAGAGGTGGTCGTAAAGATCATTGACCCTGCTATTTTCGGCCGTCGCATGATATCTGCAGCAAAACAGGTATTAGGGCAACAGATTCGGGAAGTTGAACGAAATCAGGTTTTTGAAGAATATCAAAACCGTGTCGGTGAGATCGTTATTGGGAATATCCATCAGATTCGCCGAAATGATGCCGTATTTGTCAATATTGATAAAACCGAATTGAAAATGCTGCGCGAAGAGCAGATACCCACCGAACATTATTATCGCGGTGATACTATCAAGGCAATTATCAAAGAGGTTCGCAAGACCTCGCGGGGGCCTGAGATCATTATCTCGCGTGCAGATGATTCATTCTTACGCCGCCTGTTCGAACTTGAAGTACCTGAGATTTTTGACGGCATTGTTGAGATCCGGTCTATTGCGCGTGAACCCGGAAGACGCAGCAAAATTATTGTGGAATCCAATGATAAACGTATTGACGCTGTCGGCGCCTGTGTAGGGATCAAAGGAAGTCGTATTAAAGCGATTGTAAAAGAATTAAACGGTGAAAATATTGATATCATTAACTTTAGTACTGAATCCGAACTTCTAATTTCCCGCGCACTTTCACCTGTCAAGCCTTTATATCTTGAAATTGATGAAGAACGTCGGACGGTAACAGCTGTATTTGATGATAATGAAATTGCGACCGCCATTGGATCAGGTGGAATTAATATTAAACTCTCAGGCCAGGTAACCGGATATGAAATTGACGCAATACGTCAATCTGAATATAACCGCATTGAAGGGGATGATATTTTTATTGAGGATATTAAAGGTATAACATCTGCGCAGATCCATGCACTTTCAGATGCTGATATCGAAACCGCTGCGGATTTCTTAAATGCCGAGACCGGTTATTTACTGGGAATCAAGGGAATTGGTGAAAAAACTTTCGAAAAGATCGAACAACTTATTGATAAAGCGGTTGAAAAAAAACGCAGCAGTGATAAAGAACTTGATATTGATCATAATACGGACGATGAAGCTTTTTCTAAAACAGATAAAGTGAATGAATAATATGAATTAGGAGTTGTGTATGACAGCTTTTGCTGACAAACCTGTAAAAATATTTCAATTGGCAAAAAAGCTCAATATATCGCATAAAGATATTATAGAATACCTAAGAGCACGAGATATATCGGCTTCATTGAACAAAGCACTGGATCCTGATACTCAGCTGGTCGTATTAGAGCATTTTTCTGACGACGTGAAAAAGGCGGATAACCTGATGGCTCAACGTGTGCAAAAACGTCAGGGTGAAGAAGATCGCCGCCGTACGCGTGAAGAAGAAAAAAAACATGAAGAAGCTGCACGCCTGAAAGTCCAGGAAAAAGTATTACAAACTCTTAAGGCTGAACCGGAACCTGAACCTGCAAAAGAGACAGCTAAAAAGAAAGATAAACTGTCAATAGATAGTAATAATATTGAAAAGAGAACCCTGGATAAAGAAAAGCACGAAAAAGAAAAAGCGGCCGATGAATCCCGGCGGCTGAAGGAACAAAAAATAGAGCGGGAAAAAGCAGAAAAAGAAGCCGCAAAATTATTAAAAAAAGAAAAATCAGATTCAAAAGGCGGCGAAGAGAAAAAGAAAAAAAATAAAGATAAGAAAATTGAAGGAAACGTGTTTGAGAATAAACTTGAAAAACTCAAACAGCGCCATAAACATGCTACAAAACGTATCCAGATCTCTGAAATGGAATCCCGTCTTGATCGTTTCCGGCAATCTAAAAATATTGACGATATACAAACTGCAGTGCCGACACCATCAAAACGCAGGCATAAAAAGAAAAAAGCTGTTGATCAAGCAGAGGTCAATAAATCAATTCGTGTGACATTGGCATCGATGGAAGACAAATCCAAAAAGAAAAAATATAAATCCAAACAAGCTGAAAATGTTGAAGAAGTTCTTGATGAAAACATCATTGAAGTTACTGAATTTATCAGCGTTGAGGAACTCTCGAAGCATTTAAATGTCACGGCAGTAGACATTATCGAAAAATGTATGAATATGGGACTTATGGTAACGATCAATCAGCGTCTGGACTGGGATACGATTGAATTGCTTGCCGCAGAGTTTGATTACGAGGCGACTAAATTAGAAGAATATATACCGGATACCATCGAAGAAGAAGAAGAGATCGCAGCAGCGGATTTAATGGAACGTTCTCCTGTTGTAACGGTAATGGGACATGTTGACCATGGAAAAACATCCATTCTGGATCATATCCGTCATTCAAAAATAGTTGATGGTGAATCGGGTGGTATTACACAGCATATTGGTGCTTATCACGTCAATACGGATAAAGGCATTATTACATTTTTAGACACGCCCGGGCATGAAGCCTTTACTGCTATGC
>JAGLUM010000346.1 GCA_023134755.1 Fidelibacterota bacterium
ATAGTAACCTGTCCGTCTTCAAGCGGTTGGCGCAGGACCTCAAGAACATTTTTCTTAAACTCGGGAAATTCATCAAGAAAAAGGACGCCATTATGGGCAAGACTCACCTCGCCGGGCCGGGGAATACGGCCGCCACCTACCAGAGCGCTATCACTGACAGTATGATGCGGTGAGCGAAAAGGACGCCGAGTAATAAGACTGATATCTGAGATATCTTCGTACACGGAATGGACTGCTGTGGTTTCCAGAGCTTCTTGAAGAGTTAGATTGGGAAGAATACCGGGGAATCGCTTTGCCAGCATGGATTTCCCGGATCCCGGCGGTCCGATCAGCACAATATTATGTCCCCCGGCTGCTGCCACCTCCAGTGCGCGTTTGACATGGGCTTGTCCCTTGACCTCCGAAAAATCCACACCCGAAGATTTTGGAAGTTGAAAATAACTTTCGACATCCACTGTTGTGGGTGTGATATCACTACAGCCGTTAATAATATCAACTACGTCACGCAGAGTTTCGACACCCCAAACAGTATTGTAACCCGGCATGGTAGCTTCCTTGGCGTTGGCTGTTGCTACTACCAGATGTTTCTGCCTGAAATGTTTCATACCAAGGGCAATGGGAAGAATGCCTTTTGAGGGACGCACGCGTCCATCCAGCGCAAGTTCGCCGATAAAGATCATATTGTCCAAACCCGAAGTATCAATATCTCCACTTGCGGCCAGTACGCCAACGGCCAGTGATAAATCAAATCCGGTTCCTTCCTTAGGTATATCTGCCGGTGCCAAATTTTGGGTGATCTTGCATCCCGGCATACGAAAACCGGAGGATTTGATGGCAGAAGCTAAACGGGAATAACTTTCCTTTACAGCCTTTTCTGCCAGGCCAACGATAAAATATTTTGGCAAACTACGATCCAGACGTGTCTCAATAGTCACTTCATAGGCATGAATGCCATGTAAACCCGCGGAATAGCATCGTGAAATCATATATGTCCCCCAATCTGCAATGTAAGCATAATTTAGATAAGACAAGACAGAAGAGTAGCGACTGTGACGGAGATCACACATTTTACAACAAAATACCAATGCAGGCAGTATCGGAAGGTTAAAACAAAATCGGTTGCTTTCCGGCAGAGAAACCAATATTTTTGAGTATAAATTAAAGGAATGTTTATGCAACAGACCATTCTCGTTACCGGTGGAGCCGGATATATTGGCAGCCATACCTGTGTGTGTTTGCTAGAAGCGGGCTATCAGGTAATTGTTGTTGATAATTTTTCCAATAGTAATATAATTGCCCCGGAACGAGTACAACAAATCACAGGTAAAACCTTTACAGTACACCCGGTAGATATCTGTGACCGCAAAACCCTTGCTGCCGTATTTGCCGAACATGATATTGACGCCGTGATACATTTCGCGGGATTTAAAGCGGTGGGTGAATCAATAGAACAACCTTTAAATTATTACCATAACAACATCTATGGAACGATCACACTCTGCGAAGTTATGGCAGAAGCCGGAGTAAAAACGATGATTTTCAGTTCCTCCGCAACGGTGTACGGAATGAACGATAATGTTCCCTTTAAGGAGTCCGCGCCAACTTCTGCAACGAATCCCTACGGGCATACAAAATTATTTATAGAACAGATACTTCAGGATGTTTGCATTGCAGATCCTGAATGGACCGTCACCTTGCTACGTTACTTCAATCCGGTCGGAGCACATCACAGCGGATTGATCGGTGAAGACCCCAATGGTGTTCCCAACAATCTGATGCCATTTATTTCACAAGTAGCGGTTGGACGCCTGAAAAAACTAAAGATCTTCGGAAACGATTATCCCACTCCGGATGGTACCGGTGTACGTGATTATATTCATGTAATAGACTTAGCTGACGGACATGTAAAAGCCCTGGAATCTACGGGTAAACAGAAGGGTGTTGCCATATATAATTTGGGCACCGGCCATGGTATCAGCGTACTTGATGTAGTGACCACCTTTGAAAAAATAAACGGAATCCCCATTCCCTATAAAATAGTTCCCCGGCGTCCCGGTGATATTGCAAGTTCTTTTGCCGACCCCAAAAAGGCAAAGAATATATTACAGTGGATAGCCAAAAAAACACTGGAAGATATGGTTCGAGACGCATGGAACTGGCAACAAAAAAACCCCAACGGATATGCATAAAACAACGATAATAGCCCATCGAGGTGCGTCGGGATATGCGCCTGAAAACACCTTAGCCGCTTTTAAAGCCGCTCTGGATATGAAGGTAGATGCCGTCGAATGTGATGTGCAAATTTGCCGTTCCGGTGAAGTAGTGGTATTTCATGATCGGCGTTTAAAGCGCATTACCGGGGAACGTGGAAAAGTAAAAAGAAAAAAACTGGCATGCCTCCGGCGACTGGATGCCGGAAATGGCGAGCACATTCCCACGCTAAAAGAAGTACTGAATTTACTGGATGCCCGGCTGGGAATCAATGTCGAATTGAAAAGCAAACGCTGTGCGGTTTCTACAGCACAGATCATTCGTAATAGTATCCGCACAGGTTCATGGAAACCGGACGATTTTTTTGTTTCATCCATGCGCTATCGGGAGATCCGCCGCTTTCATGAAATTTATCCCGAGATACCCACAGCACTACTGTATAATAAAAAACCCCGACGCCTGAAAAAACGCATTAAGGTGCTCGGTGCTTTTGCGGTGCATCTAAAAATAGACCATATCCGGCAGGCCCGGATACAGCGGATTCATAATTATAATTTGAAAGTGTATGTATGGACCGTAGATGATCTTCAGACAGCAAATAAATTAAGATCAGAAGGCGTAGACGGGTTCTTTAGTAATTATCCGGATCGTTTGATAAAAAAACACTAGAACCAATTTACTGCGATATATACCGTTTTATATAATTTTGAACTTCGTTTTTTAATTCCGAATAATCTAAATCAAGTTCCAAAACCACAGAAACAAAAATACTCAGTTGCTCTTCGACAGGTATGCGTTTGTTAACCACAATTACACGGTTTTCGTTAATTACACAGTGACCACCGGAAAAGGCGCCGGCACCGTATAAAACATCAAAATCTTGTGCACGAAGAAATACACTAAGCTGTTCAAGAAGGCGTTTGGGTTTCATGATCCTATAAAAGCTCCTGTTCGCCAATGAACGACAGGGAGTCAACAATTTCTTTAATGTTTTCTGATTCCGAGCGCGGAAGGATAAGCAGAGCGCCATCGTTTTCAACAATGATAAGGTCGTTAATACCCAGACCGAATATTTTCAGTTTTTTACTGTAAACATAATTTCCTTGAGAGCGCAGCAGCATTCCTTTGGATTGAAGTACATTCTTATTCTTGTCTTTTTTCTCAATTTTGTAAATTGTGTCCCAACTGCCAACGTCACTCCAGTCAAACTGCGCTCGCATCACATTTATGCGGCTGGATTGTTCCAGTACACCGTAATCAACGGAGATAGGCTGAATGGTTTTCCATTTTTTAGAAACGACACGTTCGTATTTATTAGTACCGATGGCTTTGCCGATAT
>JAGLUM010000347.1 GCA_023134755.1 Fidelibacterota bacterium
GGGAATTTCATCCCCGGAACGGCGCATTGTTGCAGGTGCATTTCTTCCCGGTGAATCCCTGAATATGAGTACCCGCATGCAGATAAAAAATAACGATACTCTGCAATTTGTGGACACCGCTTATGTAGATATCAACTGCGACGGTCTGCCGGACCGGGTGCATTCAGCAGAAGCGCTGTACATAGATATCATGCAAAGCGATTCTACATATCGTTTTTATACCCGCTTGTCGGAGGACAAAGGAAGTATTGCTGTTTATGATTTTAACCGGGACAGTATTCCAGATATTTTGCAGCAGCAGGAGCATGGGCAAATGCAGCTTTATTTAAACTACTCAATGCCCGCTCTTGCATCTGAGGCGATAAGTATGTCCGAGGACAGCATATACCGAATGATATATAATTATCAGGACGACAATAGAGGACCCCTGCTATTTTATCCTTCAATTAATAATAGCGCAATTTCTCTGCGTTCCGACAGTCTGGGTGTTACTCTTATACCCGCCCTTAACTGGAACGGGACAGCGGAAATAACCATTGCCTATGCGCGTGAAGGATTGCGTGATACGATTCGAATACCGGTGACAGTATATCCCGTCAATGATCCGCCACAAAAACAGGGTAATCCGTGGCCCGCTAAATTATCGGAAGATACTGAATTGATACTGCATCCGGATTCTCTTTTACAATGGGTTTGGGATCCCGATGATGACGATGTACTGCAAATATATCTCCGCAGGCAGCGTCCTGATGTCATTGTGCGTGACAGTCTGTTTGTATATCAACCTCCGGCCGACTGGTTTGGAGAAGACAGCTTGCAGTTTATCGTGAGTGACGGATATTATAGCGATACCCTGACTTTACGCGTGATCGTTGAATCTGTAAATGATGCACCCGTATGGCACAGTATAGCCCCAACAGAAAATCCGGAAGATGTTTTACTGCGTTTGCCGTATGACTGGCTGTATGATCATGCCGATGATGTGGAAACTCCGGATAGTCTCCTGCGATTTCATGTGTATTCCGGTAAGCATGTCTTTATTTCGGTTGAGGGAGAAGGGATCACGATAGTATCAGATGGAAACTGGTTCGGATACGACAGTTTAATGCTGACTGTCAGTGATGGCATCCTGCAGGATACAACATACTGGCGCATTCATATTACCCCTGTCAACGATCCGCCGGTTTTGACCGCTCTGCCGGATACGGTATTTAATGAAGATGATACATTGTATATAGATAAATCGATGCTGGAACTGTTTGCCGAAGATATTGAAACCGAAACCCAAGACCTGAAATGGCAGATCCAAAGCTATGGAAAAATTCGGGCTTTTTATAACGGTGCGCGGGTTCGCTATATTGCACCCAAAGACTGGTACGGCACGGATTCATTGCAATTGACCGTCAGTGACGGTGAGATC
>JAGLUM010000348.1 GCA_023134755.1 Fidelibacterota bacterium
AAAACCGATAAAGATCATTTGAACGGCTGTTTTTGCTTTGGCAAGATTGCTGGTTGTAAAATGGATGTCCATAAGCTTGGAGCGCTTCCGCAAATAGTTAACAAAAATATCGCGTAAAAAGATCGGAATGATAACCCATAAAGGAAGAATGCCAATCCGGTAAAAGGCAAAAAGCATCAAGAATACCAGCACCTTATCGGTCAGCGGATCTAATTCTTTCCCAAGTTCTGTCACCATATTTAGTCGCCGAGCCAGGATTCCGTCGATAAGATCTGTCAAAGCGATAACTAAATAAATGATGAAAATAATAATGGGTGAAATTAATAAACGGTCCTGGGAATAGCGAATGAATACAATATACAGCACAACGGACATGATCATCCGAAACAATGTCAAGATATTCGGAATCTTTAAGATATCCTTATTCATTCGGTATTTCAATTCTCCCTTCGATAGCCCGGGCAAGAGTTGCCTCATCGGTATATTCCAAATCGCCTCCAACAGGAATACCCCGTGCCAAACGGGTAATTTTTATCGGGTGTTTTTTTAATAAACGCGATAAATAAAAAGTAGTGGTATCCCCTTCAACCGAGGGGTTAATAGCAATAATAATTTCTTTTACCTTATCTAAGCGCTGCATCAGGCTGTCAATAGCCAGATCATCGGGACCTACACCGTCCAGGGGAGAGATCAGTCCACCCAACACATGATATTTTCCTCTAAAGGAGACCGATTTCTCAAGTGCGATCACATCCATACTGTCTTCTACGACACATAAAATACTGTCATCGCGCTTTGTATTTGCACACAGATCACAGGGAATATGCTCCGTAATGTGATTACATACAGGGCAGTGCGTAATTTTATCTTTCAGATCTACCAAGGCTTTTGCAATTTGAATGATTTCATCCCGGTCTTTATTCAAAAGATAAAACGCAATGCGCCGTGCGCTCTTGCGTCCGATACCGGGAAATTTAGAAAAAATGGATTCCACCCGTGTAATACCTTCCGGAATACCTGCCATACTTTAATCCTTTCTAGAATCCAGGGATGTTCATGCCGCCTGTGATAGATCCTAATGTATTTTGGGTTAATTCATCAATTTTTTGCATGGCCTGGTTTACTGCCGCAAGCACCATATCTTCAATCATTTCTGCTTCTTCTTCTAAAATTTCCGGAGCAATTTTAATGGATTTAACGATTTTTTTACCGTTAGCAACTACAGTGACCATCCCACCGCCGGCGCTTCCTGTAACTTCGGTAGTTTCCAGTTCCTTTTGTGCCTTTTCCATTTGTTTTTGCATCTCTTGGGCCTGTTGCATCAGCGCCTGCATATTTCCTTTTGGTAACATTATATCTCCTATAGCATCTTGTTGTATTTCATGCTTAAGATATTTAATCAAAACG
>JAGLUM010000349.1 GCA_023134755.1 Fidelibacterota bacterium
GCCATTGCCTGCCTACATGGTCCTAAAGGGGAGCATAAAAGAGGAATTGACAGAACTGGGACTCCCTATTGCGTCGTTGCCTGCTGGAGTGAAGAAAATTGACATCATCCGGCAGATCCCTGGATGATGGATAAATCTTTTATTTCATATAAGTAAAAGAACTGATATTTTTTCCATTCCCAAAAACTAAAAACTGTAATTTTAAGTTATTGTCTAAAAGTACTTTCCATGGAAAAGATGGAATAAAAAAGATGGAAGTAAGTTAAGTAAAAACAAAAAAGAAAATTTGTTTTTTTGACATTAATGATTATCATTGAAGCCTTGTATATTTAAAAGGAGACAAAAATATGAGTAAAACAAAAATTTCAGATGCTGTTAAAAGTGGCCGTATTTTGATTTCGGATGGTGCATGGGGAACTTACCTGCAAAAGAAAGGTTTGAAGCCGGGAGAATGTCCGGAATTATGGTGCGTTAACAGACCAAAAGATGTTTTAGATATAGCGAAAAGTTATATCGATGCCGGCGCTGATATGATTGAAACGAACAGTTTTGGTGGCACTATTTTCAAATTAGAGCACTATGGCCTTGCCGACCGGGTAAGCGAGATAAACGAAGCTGCGGCTAAGATCTCACGTGATGCAGCCGGAGGTGACAAATGGGTTATTGCTTCAATCGGACCTACCGGTAAGATGCTTGTAGTGGGGGATGTTACCGAGAGTGAGCTATATGATGGCTTCAAAGAACAAGCCATAGCTCTTGAAAAGGGCGGTGCAGATGCTCTTTGTATAGAAACTATGAGTGCAATTGATGAAGGAGTACTGGCAGTTAAAGCTGCCAAAGAAAATACGGATCTGGAAATAATTTGCACTTTTACTTTTGAGCGGACAGTTAAGAATGAATACAGAACCATGATGGGAGCTACACCAATCGAGGCTATTCAGGCAGCCTTGGATGCAGGTGCGGATATTATTGGTACAAACTGTGGCAATGGCTTTGAACGAATGATTGATATAGTGAAAGAAATACGTACTGCAATCCCTGATGTTCCTGTCCTTGTCCATG
>JAGLUM010000035.1 GCA_023134755.1 Fidelibacterota bacterium
TTTTTTAGTCGCTTAGTACCGCGGATATTGGCATAGGGTCCAATATTGAGATCCTGCAGCGATGAACAATGCCGTATTTTTACATTATTTCCGATTGTACCGAAATTGGATGCTTTTTTTGCCACGTCATTTTTGATGACAGCCTGCAGCCTTTCCGTGAATTTTTCATTATGCCGGTACAGAACCTGAAGATAGGCGATCTGGGCAGTTAGATCATTAAAGATCAGAAGTTCCCTGCCGCCGCCCTCATTCAGAATATCCAGCGAACAGCCGTTACCGAAATAGCTTTCAGAACTCATGCTAATCTCACCAACCGCCTCCAGAATGACCGAATCTCCAATTTCGTAATCTGCCAGCCAGGAAACATTTGAGATTCGCACATAGTCTCCGATCCGGCAATTATGGATTCTACTGCCGTATAACTCGCATTTTATTCCCTTAGTGCCCGGCTTCGCGGTATTTTTACCTATTTTGATATCACCACTGAAAAGACAGTTACTGACCAGTGATGGATCGAAATCCTGACTCACTTCTATACGATTCCAATCCTCCGCACTGCAATTCTGTTTCTCCAATATTTCTACTTCCATTGCGGTAAGTTTTCTGTACGTCATAATTTTCCCACCATTATTGAATTGGTTTATCAGCGAATAGCTATCCTATCGTTTTGCAGATATTAACACTCCCAAAAGATCATTGATTCGCAATGGCATCCTTTTCAATATCCTTGAAATATCTGACAGTCCCGACTTTTAGGTTATAAGTGCTTTCATCGTCACAGATGAGCATGGCCTTTTTGTGTATCTGCAGTGCAGATACTGTCCACATATGGTTGACACCCTCCTCAACAACCTTATGCAGCGCATAGGATTTCCCATATCCGCTGATAAGAATCACAACTTCATCTGAGTCGAGGACCGTTCCAACACCTACTGTCAGCGCGGTTTTGGGTACGAGTTCCATTTTATTATCAAAGAATCGGGCATTTGCCATGATCGTATCGTGCGTCAATGTCTTGATCCGGGTCCTAGATCCAAGGGATGAGCCGGGTTCATTAAAGGCAATGTGCCCATCGGGTCCGATCCCGCCAAGAAATAAGCGGATGGGACCTAATGCAGCGATCTTATCTTCGTATCGTTTGCATTCTGCTTCAAGATCTGCGGCATTTCCGTTCAGGATATTGATGTTTTCTCTGGGAATATCTATATGATCGAACAAATGGTGATGCATGAAATAATGATAGCTTTCCGGGTGTTCCTCGGGAATACCTACGTATTCATCCATATTGAATGTGATCACATTCTGAAATGATATTTCCCCTTCCTTGTGTAGTCTTACCAATTCCCTGTATGTTCCAACAGGTGATGAACCTGTCGGCAAGCCTATGACAAAAGGATTATCCTTCGTTGGATTGAATTCCTTGATCTTTTTTACAATATA
>JAGLUM010000350.1 GCA_023134755.1 Fidelibacterota bacterium
CCGTTGGGCTGTTGCGCGGATTTTCCGTTATAATACACCCAATAACCCCAGTTTGAAATGTTCGACATCGACCGGGTTACCTGGCCGGCTGTCGTTGCCGCTGTCTTTTGCAGGGGCTGACCATCTAATGGCTTAGCAAGCAACCCGACTGAAAAGAGCAATGCGACAATGGTCACATAAGTAATTATTTTTTTCATTATTATCTCCTTAACTATACATTTCATCAATGTTAAAATGCCAACCGGACGCCAAAGTTAATTTGACGTGGATTACCGTACAGTTCTCTGCCAATTTGATCCCAGTAAGACTGACTATTTACAAGATTAATGGCTGTATACATGTCAATATAGTCTTGACCGCCATTATTATCAATGGTTGTTCCTGAACGAACAGGATCTACCAGGTAACCGTCATCTTCTGCATTACCGGTGAATTCATAAACATTGACTACGTTCTTACGGTTAAAGAGGTTTGTTACCGTAACAAACACATTTGCGTCTAAACCACCGAATTTAAATGATTTATCAACACGAAGATCGGTGTAGAATTGCCAGGGTGTCATTGATGAACCGACAGGTTCAAGAGCAACCCGGGAACGGGTATCATGCATATAATCAATACCTGCGGTATACGGATCAGTTTGTCCACCAACAGGTACATCTACTACGGTAAACGGGTGACCGCTTGAGAAAGTAATCAATAAGTTGGCGCCCATATTCTCCAGGATAAAACCACCGTCATTGTCACCAAAGCGATAATCTAAATTAATCGCACCGGTGTGCATTTGTGAGAAGTCAAGTGGATTAATTGTAGATGGCATAATGGTGTTCATATATGCTGCGCCATGTGCTGCTGTACTATTTGATGCGGTACCTTCAGCCATTGTCAGAGTATAGTTAATACTTCCGGCAAGGCGGTTTGTGCGACGCATATTCATACGGAGCTCAAATCCTTTTTGTGTTGCAAAATCGCCATTTTCAAACCACTCGTAAGCACCCGGAATAATTGATCCCGGTGCGGGAAGTTGTTTGATAACTTCAATTAAGCCTTTTACATTTTTATAAAACGCGGTTATGTCAAATGCGGCGAAATCACTTATTTCGCGACGGAAACCAACTTCAAAAGAAGTTGTGTACAGCGGGTCTAAACCAAATCCAACAGGATTCAAGAAATAGTATCCCTGACGTACGATCTGACGTGCATAAGTGTATGAGCTGAAGTATGCTTCACTTAAGCGTGGCATTTGAACAAATTTACCGTAGTTTAAATAAAAGACTGTTTTATCATCGACCGGGAATGAGAAACCCAGGCGCGGACTGATATGCATTGTTGGAGCTTTATCGGTCCATGCGGAATCTGCCAACATACTGGTGTTTTGGTCTACGATTGGGTTTGAAGGATCTATGAGTTCGCGGTCATCTGTATCGAAATAATCAAAACGCAGACCGGCATTAATGATCAGATCTTTGTACTCAATTTTATCCATTAAGTATGCTGCAATTTCCACCGGATGCTTTGGAGCATCTATGTAGGTATTATCATCATATACGGTTTGACTTTTGGTTTTATTCCCATAAGCATCAT
>JAGLUM010000351.1 GCA_023134755.1 Fidelibacterota bacterium
GCTCTGCGTCGTAACCATCTCTTATCTCCACACTCCGTTCCGACGCAGAGCATCGGAACGAGATATGCTACAATTAAAATATAAATATAATCTTTGTCAACTCCGTGTATATCCGTGGTAAAATATTTAGTAATAATTAATATATGAATGAACTAAAATTCAGTGATGCCGGTCACCTGAGTGGATTTTAAAACCAGGATTGTGACCTGCGTCTCTTTGTAAAGAAAATTACAAGCTGAGCGGGAGACGGGAATTGAACCCGCGACGTCCAGCTTGGGAAGCTGACATTCTACCTCTGAATTACTCCCGCAGATCTATGTTTATTTGATATAATTTTAAAAATATAGAAGAGGTGTCAATTAATGTCAAGGAAAAAGATTTAAGTATACCCGACTTATTCATATCGCAACACAAAGCTGCAGACAAAAAGTATTTACTTTTATTTTATATATGTTTCAAATGGCTTATCCCTGTATTATATTAATGTACTCTTAAATCTAAAGGTTAGAATGTTACATAACATATCCATACTTATATTATTATCTTTGATGATAAGCGCCTGCTGGGAAAAACAAAGTCATGAAATTACTAGACCGGAGCCCGCGAACTATCAGTTGAATGGTATTGTTAAAGACATCGATCTCGATGAATCGCTTGATTCTATCAAGGTAAAAATTAGTACCGCACTCTTACTGGAAACAGATATTTCTTTTTCCAAAACAACCTTTACTGATGAACAGGGTAAATTTTCTTTTGATACGTTATATGTTGGCGCTTATCAGATGCGATTCTACAGAAATGGGTATGAGGCATTAAATAAAAGGTACTTTCAAAATTATTACGATAGTACGATGACTTTTTATCTACCGGATGTTTACTATATTCCCGGCTCAAAAATATTTGCTATTCATTCAGGATTTTCCGATAGTGCGATATTTTCGTTCCATCCTGAAGAACCGTATGTAATTTTTGTTAAAAATCCCTCCAGTTCTCTTCCTGATACTGTAATTTACCGTCATAAGTGGGACAGGGAAAAGCAACTATGGATTCAAATTCAAAAATATTCAAAAATTACAGATATAAATATACGCGATGATAAAATTTGTATAGGAAAGACACCTAATTATTTTTATTTACTGAATAAAATAAAACAGCTATTATATAAGATACAGTTAACCGCGACTTACTTAAAAGAAGAAGAAAGATATACACTACCTCATTTTGGCAATGATATTTATTATGCAGGAGAAAAAATATATATATCCGCATTTAATAGAATATATATATATGATAAATTGAGTTTTACATTAGAAAGAGAACTCACCCCTTCCCGTCCGGATATATATATTACCTCCTTTTGTATTAATACTCCCTATATATGGTTATCCGACAATGAAGCAGACTTACTTTATCAGTGTGATAATGAACTAAAAGTATTAAAAACGTACGTTCCTTATTATGTACATGGCATATTTCACATATATGAAATGTCGTACGATTACACAGGAAAAGATTGGTATGGTAAGTTTAATTAAAATTCAGACAAAAATTAAAAGAGGAAATATATTTCGATAGAATACATTTTCCCCAAACACTGCCAAATAATCTCCCTAGATTACACTTATTTTTAGTAAAAGTAACGCCTTAATCCACCATCAATAAACGCGGAAAACTAATCTGTTATTGGGAGCATATAAGAGATATCGAATTTGCGATATGGGATCTTTCTATCATAAAAGTTGTAGAAGAGGGAAATGTGTAAAAAATGCTATTTTTATATTTAAGTGAAATTAATTACATTTAAATTGAAAATTATTAACCTTTCTGGTAAACCTTATGAAAAAATATCTTTTTATTATTTCTATTTTAATCTTTGTAGCTTGTTGGGATAAACAGGACAATCAAGTTACAGAACCGGAAACACCCAATTATACATTTTCTGGAACGGTATTGGATATGGACTCAAGCGAACCTTTAGCCGGCATATCCATGGCAATTACTTACTGGGATCTCAGTTACCCTGTTGAATTCAAACCAGATACGTATTTAACCAATGACCAGGGTCAATTTTTAGTCGAGAACCTGGTAGTCGGGAATTATGAATTCACTTTTTATAGAGATGGTTTTCCTGTATTGATTTACAACTATTCTCAAGGTTATCAGGAAAGAAATATAACATTTAAACTACCAACTGTATATGTTGTTGAAAAAGTTTTTACAAATTATAGCAAAGCAAAATTTTCTGTGTTCGACAGTACTGAAAATGAAGAGATTCATGGATTAGCCCTGATCGATACCGATAATGGCGCTGAGGATAATTTGTTCCAATTTGAATTAGTTTTATCCAATTGGGGAAAAACGGATTCCTGGAAACTTCCCATAAACTTTAATGATATTGGATTAGTTAATCTATGTTATGGCTCAAATACCAGTAACTTTTTTTTGATGCACTTAGCTGATGCTAACCTTTATAATTTAGTTATTGATGATCAAAGAATTCGAATAGCCAATCAAAAGACACTGTCCTTTTCGGGTCTGGATGTTTTTTGGTGGAATAATTTAATATATATTTCAGCCAATGGTATGGTAGGTGTTTACGATACGGATACATTACAGCTGCAACAGGAATTATTATTCACAAAATCCAATGCCTGGCTTACATCAATTTGCCGTGACAGCTCATATTTTTGGATTACCGATATAAACGAACAATATCTTTATCAATGCGATTTGAATTTGAACATTATTAAAACCTATGCGCCATTTTATAGCAGTGATCGGGTCACCATATTAGATATGTCGATGGACGCTGCCGGTAACATTTGGTTTGTGATCCGTGGCTAATTTCAAGTTTATTTGGTTCTATGTTTGGATGCTTAATGATCAAAGCAGAGAGCAGAATGTACTAATGTGTAGATTCTTTTTAACCAATGGTACTAGTATATTTTTTCACAAATTCCTCTTTTTGAACAAAATGGTGATAAGTTGTCTTTTCATGATACTGATTTTGTTTGGATGTTGGGAAAAACAGGATCATGAGATAACCGCTCCTCAAATTCCATATTATCATTTTGAGGGTAATGTAAAAGATATTGATTTGGGGGAGGAATTGGATTCAATATTTGTTAATATTTACGCTACCCAACTCCTTGAATCGCCAAGTTTCAGACCAAAAACGACGATAACTGATGTAAATGGTAACTTTGCATTTGATAGTATCTATGTCGGAACATATGATTTAATTTTTTATCGCAGCGGTTATCCGGTTCTTACCAAGTCTTATTTCCAGAATTATAATGACACAACGCTCAGTTTTTATCTGTCTGATGTTTATTATATTGGCGCCGCCCAAACGCTTCAAGCGTATACTGAGTTCCAGAAATTTGCGCCGTCAAAATTTTCATTTCATCCTACCAGAGGGTATTTGCTCATTTTAAACCAGTCAGGTATTCATCGCTTCAAATGGGAAAATTCTCTGCAGCAATGGATATTCCTCAATTCATATCAAATTCCCCTTGAAAAATATAAAATATATAATTTAAATATAGCTTTCGGTAAAGATGCAACTTATTTTTATCTGGCCCAGAAACCAGATTTACTGCATAAAATTTTGATGAACGTTAATTATCTTGAAATTGAGCAGTCCGTAAACTTAACACACTATGTTTGGGACGTATATTATTTAAATGACAGTCTGTATATCCCTTCAGAAGATCAGCTTTACGTCTATGATGAGAAGACATTCTCCCTGCAGCGTTCAGTTACGATCTCACGCCAGGACATTAATATTTCTTGTTTTTATAGAGATAAACTCTATTTTTGGGCTGCAGATAATATCAGTGGACACATATATCAGTGTGATAAAAATTTGAATATATTAAAAAGCTACGTACCTTTTACAAAAGAAGGAAAACTTGTTATCAACGAAATGTCTATTGATTTTGAAAATAAAGTGTGGTTTCGCTAAATAAGAGGATTCAGTGTCGTACAAATATAAATATCATTCAATTAGCAGAATAAACCTATCTTGGAT
>JAGLUM010000352.1 GCA_023134755.1 Fidelibacterota bacterium
TAACGCAGGCGCGGCATATATTTTTGGAGAACTTGAGATTGCTGTTAATGGGGGCAATACACTGCCACGCTCCTTTGGCTTGCAGCCGGCATATCCCAATCCCTTCAATCCGGCGGTAACATTGAGCTATAATTTAATAGATGCTGGACAGACAACACTTCAGATCTACAATATAAAGGGGGAGCCGGTCGAAACACTGCGGGATGAATTTCAGGTCGCAGGAAGCTATACCCTTACCTGGCAGCCGGTGAATATCAGTTCCGGAATATATATGGTGCATTTACGATCAAGGGATAAAACCCATTTACAAAAAATTGTATATGTGAAATAAAAAACAGTCAGAAGACAGCAATCCCGTCTGGTGTTTTGTTCTTGTCCAGCGTTTTATCTAGCATAAAATGTCGGGAAAAAAGAGTTTCCCCCTCACCTCCGAACTTCGAGTTTATCGAAGAGCCAATAACCCGGCGCCAATAACCCGGTGTGAAACGCCGGGAAAAAAGAATTTCCCTCTCATCTCCAAACTCCGAGTTTATCGAGGAGTTTAACCACCCGGTGCAAATAACCCGGCGCGAAACACCGGGAAACGAAAGTTCCCCTCTTATCTCCAAACTCCGAGCTTGCTTGCCGGGCGTAACCACCATAAGGTGGTGTAGACTGGTCGAAGGGTTCAATGATCTTTTATCTTAGCCATTAAAATAAAAAAACCGTTTCATGGAATAATCCAGATCACCGATAGAATCTATGTGCAGAACGGTTTCAAACCGTTCCCTACGGCACCAAACCCAGTGCGAAACACCGGGAACAATTGATCATGACTTTAACTTTTTTTCAATGTCAAAATGATCGCCTCGCGATAGATCAACGACATGTCCCCTTGCTATGATCCGATTTTCAATACAATTGCGACATTGACCGCTTGTATCGGTTATACATATTTTATCTGGATATATTTCATATAATATTCGGTTTTCAGTAGGACTAATATTAGGCATTAAGACATTTGCTCCCGCCTCTAATGCCATCTCTCTCCCCATTGGATCTAAAGAACCAAGAGCGGTTGTTGACGGCAGTAAAACCTTCGGAAGTAACAATCTGGTTAAGGCCACCATCACCAATGTTTCCTGAAGGGTTCCTGATTTGCTTCCTCGCAGCGGTGTGTCCTCGTGACAAAGATAAGGTCCGATCCCGACCATATGAGGTTCTAATGATTTTACGTATAATAGATCTTCAACCAGATCATCGTTAGTCTGCGTCGGTAATCCAACCATAAATCCGGCCCCAACCTGATACCCTATTTCCTTTAAGTTAGATAGGCATTCGCGCCGGGTATCATAAAACATATACTTAGGATGAATTGTTTCATAAAGTCGCCTCGATGCCGCTTCATGTCTCAATAGATATCGGTCAGCTCCGGCATCGAACAGTTTTTGATATGACTCTTTACTTTTTTCTCCCAGCGACAATGTAATTGCCACGTCCGCACATTTCACCTTGATCTCTTTTATGATTTCAACCATCAACTGATCAGTATAATATGTATCTTCACCGCCTTGAATGACAAAGGTACGGTAGCCAAGATCATATCCAATTCGACAAGCAGCTAAAATTTCTGATTGTGAAAGCCGATATCTTTCAATTTTTTGATTTTGACTGTTAATTCCACAATAAAAACAACCTTGTTTACAGTAATTAGAGATCTCAATTATTCCGCGCAGATAAACACGATTCTGGTAATATTTTTCCTTGACCACAAATGATGCTTTATATAAATACGGAATCTCTTTGAGACTAATATTATCTAAAATAAAGCATAATTCTGTTTCACTTAAGATCCGGTGTTTTTTTAATTTATCAATTAATGAATAGATAGAGCTTGTTAATTTATCACTATTTTGAGAGTGAGCCTTAAGGTTGGGAAATATGTAGTTCACGATACCAGCTCCTTTTCTAAGCCCTGGATTCAAGTATTAACTGCAACAATTGTCACCGCCCAATAATACATAAACAGGAGTTTTAAATCCAAGACATTTCCCTGTCTGCTTAAATTATCTCAGGCAGGAATAGAGGTATAGTTAAGCTTAAAAAATATCAGAAGGAATGAATCCTTTCGACCTCCCCTTTGTCCCCTCCTTGACAAGGAGAGGAAATTGCTCTATTCCCGTTTTTCTATTTTTGCTTTATTAAACCGGTATATACGGGAAATATTTGTATCTTTTTCCCCTCCTAATTTAGGAGGGGGTTAAGGGGTGGTTAGGAAAATATCGTAATTATTTACCCATATAGAATGTGGTTGCCCCTTGGGGATAATTAAGGTGCCCACAAAGGACACCCCTGCAATTTTTCCCTATAATAAAAAAATCGCTCACCCACCACCCATCGCGTCACCATGCCCCGATTAATTCGGGGTCAGGGTCTCGATTTCCACCTATAATAAAAAAACCCGCCATGAAGACGGGTTTTTAGAAGTTCTATGTAAAAGATGCTTTAGTTGACAGCTTCTTTTAATTTTTTTGCAGCTTTAAATTTAACATTTTTAGAAGCAGCAATTCTAATTTTTGCTCCTGTTTTTGGATTGACGCCATCACGGGCAGCACGTGAAGCAACTACAAAAGTACCAAAACCTGCTACAGCAAATTTTTCGCCTTTTTTAACTTCAGACAAAAGTGTTGCAACGAATGTGTCCAATACTTTTTCTGCTTCAACTTTTTTTACGCCAGCTTCTTCTGCTAATACTTTCAACAGTTCATCTTTTTTCATTTTTTTCTCCTTAGTTTGTTATATTAGTGGCCTATTATTGCATTAACGCTGAAAAAATAACAATATTTATACCATATGCAAAGACTTTTTTCAATTCTTGCCCTTAACATATTCTTTCAATATTATTATAATATGAAGCAATTTTCGCCACACGTCTCTGTTATTATCCCGGTATATAACCGGCCTGTTAAAGTCGCCCGTGCAATTTATTCAGTGCTGAACCAGGAGATACTGCCACAGGAGATCATTGTTGTCAATGATGGATCGGATGATGAAACAAGCAGTGTTCTGGATACATTTTCTGCGGATATCCGCGTGTTGTATCAAGACAATAAAGGCGTTTCTGCCGCACGAAACCTGGGTATTCTGGCTGCTGAAGGAAATTGGATCGCATTTTTGGACAGCGATGATGAATGGAAACCCGATAAACTTAAAAAGCAATTGCGCTATCTACGGGAACACCCGGACATCTGTATTCTACAAACGGACGAAATTTGGATACGCAAAGGAAAACGGGTTAATCCCGGGAAAAAATATACAAAAAAGGGAGGCGATATCTTTGAAGAATGTCTGCCATATTGTATTGTAAGTCCCTCAACTATTTTATGTAAAAAATCACTTTTTGATACAATTGGTGGCTTTGATGAGTCTTTACCGGTCTGCGAGGACTATGATCTGTGGCTGCGGATCGCGGCAAAATACCCTATTCCCTTG
>JAGLUM010000353.1 GCA_023134755.1 Fidelibacterota bacterium
AAAGATTTTGTCGAATTGGTTGAAAGCATTCCCATTGAAACTACTTTAGATAATTCAGATATTCGAAACACATCTGAGGTTTGGATTGAAATGATCAATTCTGCCCAAAAAAATATAGATTTTGGTGAATTCTATATTTCCCACCAAGCCGGCGATGCTTTGGAACCCGTTTTGTCTGCTATATATAATGCAGCAGATCGTGGAATTGCTATACGTTTTATCGTTGATGGAAGTATGTACAAAACGTATCCGGAAACAGCCGATAAATTAAATGAACATAAAAACATTACGGTACACATTTATAATCTTAATGAGATCACCGGTGGTGTTTTACATGCAAAATATTTTATTCTGGACAGAAAAGAAATCTTTATTGGATCTCAGAATTTTGACTGGCGGGCTCTGAAACATATTCACGAATTAGGAATCCGTGTTTCCAATAAAAAACTCGCGACGTTCTATCAGAAACTTTTTGATCTGGATTGGCAACTTTCTGAAGAACAAGCGGACAGCAAAAATATTTTAAGTGCTATTAAACACATTGATGAAGTTGAAGTGTTTCGAATTAAAACAAAAGAATTTGGAAATATTACGATAACACCTACAGCCAGCAATCCAAAAATTATTTACAGTTCATTAAATTGGGATGAGACTCAACTTCTTAAACTCATTCATTCTGCCTCTGAATCTATCCGTATCCAACTCTTAAGTTATTCTCCTCTTTCACGAAATGAACTTTATGAAGTATTGGATCTCGCCTTACGAAAAGCCGCGGCCCGGGGCGTTCAAGTTCAATTGATATTATCTGACTGGAATTATTATTCACCAAGAATTGATTACATAAAATCACTTCACGCCATTCCAAATATAGATGTAAAATTTTCAACTATCCCCGAAGCAAGCGAAGGCTATATCGGATATGCGCGGGTAGAGCACTGCAAGATCATGGTTGTTGATGACAAGGCATTCTGGTTGGGTACTTCCAACTGGTCTAAGAGCTATTTCCATAATGGACGCAATCTCGGGATCATTGTAGAAAATGATGAACTGGCAAAAAGAGTATCAAAAATATTTATGAAGAGCTGGGATTCCGACTATTGCCATCTTGTTGAATTAGGCAAGGAATATGAAAGAAAAGAAACCAGAGAATAAAATGAAATATACACAAAATAAAATTTTAGATCTGTTACGATCCATTTCCCTGGCGAAACAGTTGTTCATGGGAAATGCATTGAAATTATTTTCGCTATAACCAATATTATCCGGACGGTACTTCAAAATGAAAAAACTTAAAACAGTCATATTAGCAATGTTTTTGTTCTGTTCCGTTGCCATGGGACATGCTGGGAAATATTCTTCGATCACCTGGGAGAAATTCAATGCCTGCGGGCCGGAGATGAAATTGATCGGGCACATGGCCGTACGGCACGCCAAAGATATCGAGTCCTCTTCGTGGTCGGTCGGTTGTGAAACACTTGATCGTGATCAGGCGATATTCAATGTTTATAAAGATCACGTTGGTGAACTCGGTGTCAAGCGCGCGCGTTTGCAAAGCGGCTGGGCAAAATGCGAAAAGCAAAAGGGAATCTATGATTTTGCCTGGCTTGACGAATGTGTGTACGGCCTGGCTGAACAGGATGTGCAACCCTGGATGAGTTTGAGCTACGGGAATCCGATCTATGGTTCCGACAAGCATCTTGGTGCGGGTATGGCCGCCCTGGTGTATTCCGAAGAAGCTCTGTCTGCATGGCTAAAGTATGTTGAAGCAATTGTAAAACGTTACAAAGACACTGTCTACGAATGGGAAATCTGGAACGAGCCCAATACTCACAGTTGTAAAGAATATGCTGTCCTATTTATGCGGACTGCGGAGATCATTCAAAAGGTACAGCCTGAAGCAAAGATCATGGGACTTGCCCTGTCGGGAATTGATATGGAATTCACGGAAGGCGTTCTGAATATCCTGAAAGAAGAAGGGAAATTGAATTATCTGGATTATCTGACCTATCACCCCTATACACGTAATCCGGATACCAGTTATCCGCAGGTAAAAGAATTAAAAAGACTGGTGGATTCATACGATGCCGGTATCAAACTTTATCAGGGCGAAAACGGCTGTCCCTCGATCCTGGAATGGACCCATGCTCTGTCGCGTTATCCCTGGACCGAGTACAGTCAGGCAAAATGGTTACTGCGCCGCATGGCGGGTGACAGGATGCGTAATATTTCCTCATCGGTTTTTACCATCATCGATCTGCGTTATCCCAATATGTTGCAGTCTTTCGGTTTGATCCGTTCCAACCTGTTACATCAATTCATCTACAAACGACCCGCTTATTATGGCGTTCAACATATGACGGGATTTTTTGATGACACGGTCAAACCGATCGGAGAATTGCAGTATAAATGTAATTCTTCGCGGGGAATGACCGTCGCGGAGTTTAGAAAACAAAACAGCCCGGTTGTATTGCTTTGGTACAAAGACCAAATACCAAGCAACGAGTTGAAATGGGACTTGATTGATCTAACGATCAAGAACACGAAATTCCGGGATCCGGTGTATATCGAAATGATTACCGGCAGGGTCTACGAGATCGGAAAGTCGAATTATTTGACAGTAGGAAAAAACATGCGGTTCACCAAATTGCCGGTATGGGACAGCCCCATAATGATCGTAGAACGTGAACAAGTTGAGTTGAGAGAAGAAAAGTAGGAAACGCTAATCACCTACCTAGTGTGGGCATCGTAATGCCATTACCGACGCTAGTGTGGTCCGACATCACGATACGACCTGCATTCATATATTATCTCTAATAATTATTAATCCTTTCACTCACTCAGAAGAACCAAAGAAAAAGTACCCACCTTCACAGCATTCTTATCGTTGGTAACAATTATGCCTGAATAAGTATTTAGTGCAATCGGCAGACCTTTACAGATTAGTTCCGGCGCAAAAGCGCCCTTAAGTTTATATACCAGTGTCATTGCCTGCGTTTGCTTATTGATTGTCAGGGTGTTCTTTTTCGGAAAGCGCTTATGTACAACATTCCCGATATATTCCATGCCCGTTTCTTTTTGCATTTTAATGGTCACATTCATGGGGCCACCGTTGATAGTTAACAGGGCTTGCGTAGTCCCCGTTAAATCTGCTTGCACAGGCTGTTTTTCATTCGCTTTATCTATCTTATCCTGCTTTTGTATTTCTTCTTTTTCAGTTGCCGATTCATCCTCGATCACTTCTTCTTCAACCACCTCTTCTTCGGGAAGATCAAAATGGATTTCCATCTTGTCTTTTTTTAGATCAATAGACTTATGGTACATTACCTGTCCGCTTGCTGCCTCACAAAGCAGTATTGCGCGTGCGGAATCAACCTTATTGACCACCAGGGAATATTTTGTAAATGATAA
>JAGLUM010000354.1 GCA_023134755.1 Fidelibacterota bacterium
AATTCAAAATTATAGCTGATTTGTGCCTTAACACCCGCAGCAATATGGGAATTAATATTGTAATAGAGCTGTGGTTCGGTAAGCAAGACCAACTTTCGAGGTATGTTTGAATTCGCAGGTTTTTCGCCCCAAATATCAAAAAAACCGTTAAACGTCAATTTATCATTAGCAAAATTATGTCCCCAAGCTAGCGTAAGCTGCCCATCGAAATTGTATCCCTGTTGCTTCCGTAACCAAAAGGATGTTAATAAATGAAATTTACCAATCGGCACATTATTGGCTAAACCTACCATCCATGTGCGACCGAAAGATGTACCATAGACAGATGAAATACCATTATCGTAACCTGAAGGAGTATATTCATATATCATTAAGCCATCACTGTATTGAATTCCTACCATAAGTCCCGGGGTTTTAGGTATATTGAAAAAACGGTAGAATTCCCCATAAACACTTGTAGCACTACCTTCAAATACATGATGGTCATTATATATATCCGTATAAGCTGCAGAAATGAACCAATAGGTTAGTCCGAGCTTGTCCCCGGTAAATTGTTCCAGGGTGGATGTCACATATTGCCGATCACCCCGGAATTCATAGTGGATCTGCAGATTTTGTCCGAATAAAGGAACCAGAAAAAATAATACAAGCAATAAACGTTTCATTTTTTACCTTTCGTTAAAGTAAAATGGTATAAATATCATAGATCGCGTGTGTATACACCGCCGGTCCCAGTCCGCGCAGCATATAAATACCGCCTAGCACAATACCGCCCAGGATACGGGATAAAAAGGTCATCCAGGCAAAGGTATCTCCTGCCGCACCGATATAATGCGCGCCGGCAAAGAGCAGCGCGGAAAGCAGTAGAGCTCCTCCCTTTAAGAGGAAAGCGCGACCCGGAAGCTTTTTCGCAATAAACATCAATCCCTGAAGCAATAAGGCCCGAAACAGTAGTTCTTCATATACACCGGCACCCAGACAGTAGCCGATATCTATCGGCGACAATGCCAAAGCCGGAGCCGTCATTAAATTCATGGACAATGCCATCACAGCAAATAGGATCATCGCATACAAGGCGCTTTCCGCAACCATAACGGGATAGTAATGCCAGTGAATCTTTATACCTTTTTTTTCTCTGTGTGCCCCCTGCAAAAGGGCGGAAACAATAAAAAGGCTTGCAAACATGACAATACCCGCAAGCGGGCCATCGAAACCGATACCTTCAAAAAGGCGTTTAAACATGACGTCCGCTGCATTCCGGATTTCCGCATTCATACCTCGGTTTACAAAAAACATGGATATTTCGTAGTAAATCGCCAGAGGGATAATAACAACGACACCAAACAGCGGTGATGCGGTATGCTTAAAGTAATTTCTCATTAACGTCCCATTTCATCATAAACAATTTTGCCTCTGATGATCGTCAGAACAGATCTGATATCTCGCCAGGAAGATAAGGAAATCTGAAAAACATCCTGATTACATACAAAACAATCCCCCATATATCCCAGGGCAAGCACGCCTTTTTTCTCATTACATCCCGAAAGCTGCGCGGAATAATATGTATATGCATGGATAGCATCTGTTAGCCGAATACTTTCTTCGGGATACCAGGGTTGAGTATCATCTACAGGTATCCGCATGACCGCAGCATAAATACCTTTCCAAGGATGGATATCTTCTACCGGGGCATCACTGGCAAATCCAAAAGAAACAGAGGCAATTTTCAGGCTTCGGTATGGAAAGGCACCTCGGCTTCTTTCACCCCAGTGAAGTTCCGCAATCGGTTTATCATCAATAAGATGAGATGGATTAACTGAGCAGTGTATATTGTGATCTTTTATGCGTTCAATCAGTCCGTTATCTAACAGCTGTGCGTGTTCAATTCGTAGCGGTACCCGCAGTTCACGTCCGAAACTATCCAGAATATCAAGCACGTGTTCAACCGCAGCATCTCCTATGGCGTGAACGGCTAATGCACAGCCGTGACTTTCTGCCTGTGCGATAACTTTTTTTAACGCGTCGGAATGCAGTAGTTTTTTCCCGTGATGAATACCTGTTTCATACGGTTTCCTGAGCCAGGCTGTCTGACTCCCGAGCGCGCCGTCAATAAATATTTTTAAACCTAAAAAGCGCAGCCACTCCCCACCTATTCCATACCGTAATCCATGTTCAAATACCTGCTTACTGTCACTGTTGTAGATATATATACCCAGTCGTAATCCGCGATGATGTTCATACTGGTACAGGGATAAATAATTCTGGTAGTTTTCAAAATTCTCCATGGTATGGACCGACGTGATCCCGTGTTGATAAAAATCAGAAAAATATTTCTCCGGATGGTCAAAAATATCCACTGGACGGGTTTTTAGCAGCGGGTCCAATAAGACAGTAAGTGCTTCTTCACGCAGTAAACCGCTAAGCTGACCATCGGCATCCCGCTGTATATAACCTTTCCGAAGCATTTGCAGTACATCGCTAAAATCAAACAAATTTATAAGTGCTTCATTTACCCAGGCAGAATGAAAGTCCTTACTGTAAAAAATTGCTTTAGTACCCGGTCCTAAAAAATTCAGATCATGCCTGTGGGGAAAGCGCTGTTCCTTCCAGGCATTTTGGTTCCATCCTCCACCGATAAGCCATTCTTTGTCTTCCGCATTATCTGCGATATAAGCACAGGTTTCCTTTAAAGATCGAAAGGAATTCAGTTCAAGATGCCCTCTGCGGCGTGCCCATTCCGTTAAATGAATATGCGAATCGATAAATCCGGGAAAAATGATCCGACCACCGACATCTATTTTTTCTATACTTCCTAGATCGTAGTGGCGAAGCATGGCTTCATTCCCAATAAAACGTATGATACCCTCATCAATAACTACTGCCGTAGCATCCTGCAATCCCTGCAGCCCGTAAATCCTTCCGTTGTGTAAACATATTGAATGTGCCATAGGGGAAAATAAAAAAATTAATGTGATAATCGAATTACTTTTTATATTTTTGGAAAATAATTGAGGGCACATGAAACATTCATCAATGATCATTTTTTTAGTATTGCTTCTTCTTACGGGCTGCACCTCGCAGCAAAGCCCTGTTATTGGACTCACCATGGCATATTGGGACGGAAAATACTCCATTCATAAAAGCTATGTGGATGCTATCCGTGACAACGGCGGAGAGGTCAGGATCATTCCCTGCTCTGACAATGAAGACCTGCTTCGCCGACAATTAAAAGAACTTGATGGCATTGTCTTTATCGGTGGCCGGGATTATATCCCCGAATGGTACGGAAAAGCCCTGCACCCCTCTATGACTGTGATGGATAATCATCGCGCAGGCTTTGATAGTCTTTTTATGCACCTTGCACTCGAAAGCGGTAAACCCATTTTGGGTATCTGTGCCGGAGAACAACTGCTAAATATAACCAGCGGTGGAAAGCTTTTTCAGGATATTCCCAACCATCGCGGTGTTCAGCATAGTATTTACATTACCCCGTCAACCCGTTTGGCCGCTCTTTACGGCGACAGCATGATAGTACATTCATCGCACCATCAGTGTATAGATCCCGATCATCTTCACCCGGATTACATTATCTCTGCATGGTCGGCAGACAGTATTGTCGAAGCTATTGAATATACCGG
>JAGLUM010000355.1 GCA_023134755.1 Fidelibacterota bacterium
ATCATTGATCATTGTTTCCGCGTCTTTACAATAATGGCATCCGCCTGCGGTATGGAGTTTACCATACCAAGTTGTTCCCGGGCAATGGATTGAATATATCCCGGCCGTGAAAGGTCGATGACTTCACTTTTCAGGTAGATGATCTCTTGCTGTTTTTTTATACATTCATTTCGTAAGGCTAAATTTCTTGCGCTGATGGAATTGAGTCCGTTCCGGACATACATATAGGCAACCAGGCTTGCGATGATGATAAGAAATATCAGAACGAAAAATAAAATAGGGTTGTCAAGCCATCGGATAATGCCTGTACTTTTATGGCTATATATTTTTATTCGTGTCATAATTTCTCGATCACGCGGCATTTCGCAGAGCGGCTGCGGGGGTTTTTGTTTATTTCATCCACAGAAGGTATAATGGGCTTCTTTGTTATCTTTTTTGCGACAGCTTTGTGTCCGCAGGTGCATATCGGATCCCGGGGCGGACAAATACAATCCGTCACCGCTTCCTGAAATGTCTGCTTAACGATCCGGTCTTCAAGAGAATGATAGGAGATCACCACGATCCGGCCGCCGGGACGCAGCATATCGATAGCAAATTTCAGACTCTTTTTCAACGCGTTCAATTCGTCGTTGACCTCAATACGCAAGGATTGGAATATACGTGCCAGGGTTTTATTGATATAAGGGCCGTGAACAACGGAACGGATACAATCGCGCAGAGTGGTAGTGCTGTGGTAGGGGCGGGTTTCTACTATCTGGTTGGCAATGCGTCCGGAAAAGCGTTCCTCACCGTAATTTCTGAATATATCGGTCAATGCCTGCCGTGAATAGGTATTTATTACATCTTCTGCGCTCATGTCTGTTTCGCCCATACGCATATCTAAGGGACCGTCCTGCATAAAGCTGAATCCGCGTTCGGGCGTATCAATTTCCATGGAAGAAACTCCCAGATCATAGAGAATACCGTCCATATACGTCACTTTCGCATGGAATAATTCAACTTTCAGCTTGTCAAAGTTATTTTGTATAAATGCCACGTTTTTAAAACGTGCTAATCGCTTCTCAGCAAAGGTAAGTGCCTCCGGATCCAGATCGAAACAATATAAATGCCCTTTCGGCTTCAGTTGCTCAAGGATCTTTTCGGCATGACCGCCCAACCCGCAAGTTGCATCAATATATATCCCCGTCGGCGATGTAACGAGCTGTTCTACAGCCTCACGTAGCAACACTGGAGTGTGATGGTACGAGGTTGACATAATCTCCCTAGATTAATGGCAATTGTTCTAACTTCTCGAAATCGCTGTCTGTAAGTGGGGTGTTTTCTTCGTGTTTTTTTAATTCTTCAGGATCCCAGATCTCCATAAAATCGATCATTCCGATAATGACTGCATTGCCGTTGGTCTTGATACCGGCCATCTCCATGAGTTTTGGGGTCAGCATAATACGGCCCTGGCTGTCAAGCGTGCAATGTGATGCGTTCTGGGTGAACTGACGGATGAAATTGCGATGCACCCGGTTAACGAGCTGCATCGAGGCAGTGATCTTATCACGCAATGTTATCCACTTGGGCAGCGGATAGACATCGATGTGATTGGAATCAAAACCTTTTGAAATGACGACTTCACAGACATTTTCCTCGTTCATCGTTTTTCGATACCGTGACGGAATATTGACACGATTCTTCGAATCGATCGAGTAATTGAATTCCCCTGTAAAGTCTGAATAACCCACTCTACCTAACCCTTTTAGCTGTAATACGGATATAATTACCCATAATTACCCACAAATCTACACAAGCACCCACAAATATGCAAGAAATATTTAAAAATATATGTAGGAGTGGGGAAGCAAAGAAGCAAAGAAGCAGGGAAGCTGAGAAGCAAAGAAGCAACTTGTCCGGCCCCGATTAATTCGGGGAAGACGAAAGAAGCTAGGAAGCAGGGAAGCGGGAGAACAATTAAGAATTGACAATGGACAATGAAAAGATTTTAAATCGCTTGCCCGTCGTAGTCTTGACGAAGACAGGTCATCCCGAACTTAGTTCAGGCATATATATTCTAACTCCTAACTCCTAATTTCTAATTTTACTCAATACAAAAAAACCAATCAAACGATTGGCTTTTTTTATTTCAATTCAGAAAATTGTTACTGTTTACTTTTTCCTTTTATCTTTCTTCTTTTTCTTAAATACTATATGCGGATATGGATTTTTCTGATTTTCCGGGAAGGTTTCCAGTTTTGTGGGATCCTGAATGAAACTATTGAATAATTCGAAAGCATTATTGAAATATACCCCATCTGAGATACGTTCATCCACTGTGATCCGCATAGGCACTACGGTTTTTATTTTTATTTCACCGGTTTCCTGATCGACTACAGCTTTTTTGATCAAGCCTGCAATCACAAAGAATATCGAGGTATCACCAAATTCATAGAGGTGGTGATAGGGAG
>JAGLUM010000356.1 GCA_023134755.1 Fidelibacterota bacterium
TATTTTTTGTATGTAAGGAAATTTCAAGTGAATGGATAATTGACCCGTCTTCGTCCATCTGCGATGCACTTCGCCGGGCAGGGCAATTGCTTCAGAGGAGTTCCTTCGGGAAGAATAGACAATGAGAAGAGAAAGAAGGAACGAGAGAGGGAGAGAGGAAGAAAACAAGAAGTCCTAATTAGTAAAGCGATACTTGAATAGAACCCAAATTGCCTGGAGACCGTCCTTCCAGGTGATTTTTTTTCCTTCATCTAATGTACGTGGATAGTAATTAATTGATACTTCTTTAATTTTAATTCCCTTTTTTGCCACTTTTGCAGTTACTTCCGGACAGAATTCAAACTTTTCACATTGCAAAGGAATTGATTTCAGGAAATTGGCATCAAACACTTTATAGCAAGTCGGTTCATCCGTCAGGTTCTGAAAGTATAAAAGGTTCGTAATAAAAGACAGGAGGCGCCCCCCTATATAGAACCGAAAATATGAATGCCGGTTTTCGGGATTCATAAACCGTGAGCCATAGATAACCTTAACCAACGGATTTTTAAATGGTTCAACCAGTTTTAAATAATCAAAAGGATCATATTCCAAGTCAGCATCTTGTATAATAATAATATCACCCGTGCAATGAGGAATCGCAGTTCTAATCGCCATTCCTTTACCTTTGTTTTCCGGATGCAAAAAGACACGGATATTTTTAGAATTTTTATATTGGTCCAGTAACTCTCTGGTGCCGTCAGTGGAACCATCGTCAACAATAATAATCTCTTTATCAATGGGTACACTTTCAATTCTGTTAAGAATTTCCAGTATTGTATTTTTTTCGTTGTATGCAGGAATTATTACTGATAAAAGCATTTTGTCTTAATTTTCCTTAATTTTAATATTGCCGGATCTGAATTTTTCTATCCAGTTAAAAACCCTGACCACTGTTTTATTGGTTGAAGCATAAAAAAGGATCATTGGAATAAAATAAAACAACCCTCTTCTGAAGGAATTACGCATCATTGAATCCAGGGGATCCTGTTTTAAATCATCTAATTGATAATAGACTGCGGCGAACCCTAAAAAAGAGATGAAAATTAATTCAAGCAAAATAATTTTATCCCGATAAAAGTGTTTGATGTTCAATACCAAAGATACAAAGAATATATAAAAAGACCAGCCGTAATAAGATGTGTTCATTATTAGAATCTTTATCCATTGCATTAATTTTTTAAAGCGGTCGCCATCCCAATAAAGATAATTCACAAACCGATCCTGAGAGATACCGATAACATATTTTAAATAGATCGTCCAAATAATGAACGGAGAAAAAGCAATCACAGAATAAATAAAAATGGGTTTCCAGTTTTTTTCCCTGAATGCATTCCATAAAAGTATCAAGAATCCGCTTATATTAAAGATGATCCCGTCATTTCTCAGCCAAACGTTCATTCCCATTAAAATCGACGCAATATAAAAATCAAACTTGTTTTTCTTGTCTGTCCAAAGGAAGAGATAAATAATTGCCAGCCCGGCATAGGCCGCTCCCATTACATTGGTGTTGGAGAGGGATGAAAAAGCATACATTTCCGGAGTAACGATCATGATTAAGGAAAAAAGGGCAGCGCTTATGCGGTTCGTATATTTTCTCAGCAAGGCATAAAATACGAGAACAAATGATATATAATTTATTGAAAGCATTAATTTTGAACTGGTCATGCCAAACATATATGCATAAGCAAAAGTGCCTTCCGCAAGGGGCGGATAAATACCGCGAGGACCTTGAAGGTTCCACTGAAACAAACTGACAAAAATTCTCCCTTCGTTGGCTATCGCTTTTCCCATTAGATCATAACCGGCAACCGAATCATAAGCCGTAACCGGCCAATACAGTGATTTTGCGACACTGGCAACCAAAAGGTAAGCAACCAGAACCAATAAGCTGATCCATGGCCAGTTTATTGTGCAAAATCTATTAAACTTAAATTCTCGTAATTTATTTTTCAATGGATTGAATGGATTTTTTAACTCTTTATAATGTCTTATTAAATTCAAATTTAGTATTATTATTACGCCAAATGATAGTAACAAAAGCGTCCAGGCCGTGAAGCGAATATGAATGACATCGAGAAAAAACATAAACACCGTTTCGACCCCGCAGCCAATGAGAAACGAAAGTCCAATTTTTTCCAATATTGACGAATCGCGGCCAAAAAGATTAATGATTGAAAACCCGAGCAAATAAATTGCTATTATTCCGAGAATAATCATCTTTTTCCTCCAGAAAGTCTAATTGGCAACACATTATATTGAGCTTTTTGAGAAATATGATACTCCAATTTGTCATAACCCCAACCATTGACAATCATAACATGAGTTAACGATTTTGCTAACGCTGTGTCACTTATAACAGCGTCCTGATCTACTAATATTCGGGGATATAAAAAATAGGTATTCCATACCTTGTTTTTCACCCCCCAGGCTCCCTTTTTATTAAAATTCTTCTTCAAAATTTCACTGCCGGGTGGCATTAAAATCACAGCGTTTTCCGGCGTATGATTTCTAACATAATTAATATATTTATAATCAAATCCTAATTTCGCTTCGTACTTTCTGTCAATGTGCAAATTGGGATATTTTTTAATAGTCTGCATGTTTGAATAGGCCAAAGAATTAACGACCCATTTATAAGATGGCATTATTTTATATGCCGTAAATACCAAAAGAAAAACAGCCAAGGTTACAACAAAATTATAAACACATAATGAGTTACGAGGCTTACTTTTTTCATCTTTTTTATTTTTAGATTTCTTCTTTCCCATCAAAAACATCTTACTTGCTTAAATAATAAATATAATATACACTTACAGAAATTTAAATCCAAAGTTAATTTGATTAACTCT
>JAGLUM010000357.1 GCA_023134755.1 Fidelibacterota bacterium
TAATGAGAATATTTTCCCTTTTCCAGCTTGCAGTAAAACTCTTCAATTCAACTGAACCCGTAAAGACAGGGTCCGGATCAACCGTACCAGTGGTATCTTCCACTAAAACAGCTTCTATAGCTTCTGAAATATTAAGCCCACCCGTAAAAGTTTCACTTTCATAATTAAAGTAAAGGTTCTCTATGCCAGGTATATAGCCGGGGAATAAAACATTCCCTTCTCCAAAACCGGCAACTTCCATCCTTACATGCATCAAATCAGAAGGTAGTAGTGGATTATTTGATACATTGGTAAAAAACTGTTTTACGCCGGAATTTCCCATTGTAGGTGCTTCAAAAGTAATAGCATAACAATTAGAATAGGTATCATTTGTGATGACATCATAGAGTTGGATGTTTATATCGGGGATTTCGCCATATAAAATACCTGATTTTGTAACAGATACTTTATTATTCGTTATAACTAAGGTACCAAATACTGTTTCGGGATAATCAACATATGCCATACCGGTACCTAATACCTCATCCCCTTCCGACAGCCATATTTGGATATCAAATTCATAATAAATACTGCTATCAGCTTCTATAACTGTTGTACCATTATCATAAATAAGATGTAGTGTTCCGGCAGCAGCAAAAACACTTGTTGCAGCTAATACTAATAAAATTACTATTAAAAAAAATTTCATTTTTTCCTCTTTTCTGTCCTGTCTAATTTCTTTTATGAATTATTTTCTTATATTCGTTAAAAAAATATAACATATATTGTTGGAATGCAACTATTTATCGATTATAATAAAATATTCGTTTTTTACTATATAGTAAAGCGGCACCGCTTAAATCGATGCCGCTTCATACCACTCTCTCTCTCAATGTTTAAGTCTATTTGACTAAGAGCATTTTCTGTGTGGATTGTTGTCCGTCTATATTCGTCTTAAGGAGATACACAGCACTTCCAAGATTACTACAATTCACATGAATATTATATTGACCTGCCTGATAATGATTACCGGCGATATTTCTAACTAACTGACCGGACATATCGTAAAGTTTGATGTCAATATACTGTGATGAGGTAAGATTGAACGGTACAACAAAACTTGGATTGAAAGGATTCGGATAGCTGGCTTCCAAACTGAAATCTTCGGATCCCATAACTTTCTTCCGGTTGAGTGCAACTGAGTTTGCATCAATGTAAATCGTTTTATGCATTGTTGCATTTCCATAAATATCGATACTTTCCAGCTGATAAGTATATTGCTTTCCAGGCACTATTTCAAAATCTGTATAGCTGTATCTAATGCGTTTTGTTGAAGCAGTATCTCCTTCAAGAGTAGCATTTTTCAGATAACTTGTAATTTCAACAAATTGACCGCCGGTTTCTGAACGTTTAATAATAAATCCGGCATTATCCGTTTCATTAAGAGTTACCCACTTTAATAAAACTGCTGATTTTTTCAGACTTCCGGAGAAGGAAGCCAATTCAACTATTCCTACCTGGCTGGGATCATCAGGAGGGGTTATAATCTCAGGAGGGATAGTATCATCAGGTGGAGTGATTGTAAGTGCAACATCAACGGGCTCAATAGCTTCAGCGATCTGTAATCCGTTGCTGAATAATTCCCCTTCATAATCAAAATAAAGTAAGTCTGTATCGGGAATAAAGCCTGGAAATAAAACATTCCCCTGTCCACCGGCAGATGCCTCTATACAAACATGGAGAAGATCTGAAGGATTCAAGGCATCCGCAGAAATCGGAGAATAATATACTTTAAAATTCGGGTTTGCTCCATTAAAGTTGGCCATAAATGTTATTGCAAACACATCTAATTTTGTATCCGTAATATTTACAATATTATACAGATCAATATTCAATAAAGGATCAACGCCATCTAATATTCCGGTTTTATTAACGTTGATTTTCTGATTGATGACCACAATATCACCAAAAATATCATTGGGGTATCCAATATATACCATCCCATCACCGATAACATCGCTTCCATTACTCATCCATGCCTGTACATCAAATTCATAATAGATCTTATCACCTACATAAGATGTGCTGCCATTAGCATATACTAAATTAATTGTTCCTGATTCAGCATAGATAACTGTTATCAAGATAGATAATATGCTCAGTGTCAATATCAATGCTTTTTTCATTTCTAATCCTTCCTCGCTTAGAGGACTATAGAAAGAATTCTCTCTCTCATTGCCGTGAAAATTCTCTCTCTTTTAGTTGCTTTCAAAAAACTTTCTCTCATCGCAGTACAAAAATAATAAAAAGTAATTAATTGTGCAATACCCTCAGGTGTTAATTGATTGAATGTTAACAGTATAGAGTTGAATACTATTTTAAAACATATTTCTTAAGGTATTTTTAATTCTAACTTGACGATACATTCATTATTATCAATCAGTTTGAATAAATCTTAATTTTCAGATGTTTATTTGAATATTTTGTTAATATGTGTCGCAACCTGACAGTTAATATTAATAAAAGGGGGGTAAAATTTACTCATATTTCATTCTTGCGGTAAAATGACGCAGAACCGGCGGCTCGTATTCAAATATCAGTCCCTTGATTTTTTCTCGCTTTTCGTAAATAGAAATAACAGCTTGCGCAACAATATCAAGGTGTGCATAGGTATAGGTTCTGCGGGGAATTGCCAATCGCATCCATTCAAATGGACTTTCGATGTTCTGACCCGTTTCGGGATCACGCCCCAGCAGCATGGAACCGATTTCAACACCGCGGACACCGGCTTCAAGGTATAATGCATTACATACAGACTGTGCCGGAAAACGATCAAATGGAATATGCGGACAAATGCGTTTACAGTCGACAAATACAGCATGTCCTCCGGAAGGATACTGGATGGGAATACCAGCGTGTTTTAATTTCTCTGCAAGGTAACGCACCTGATCCAGGCGGTGCCTTAAATAATGTTCATTCATGCCCTCTTTCAGTCCTACCGCCATTGCTTCCAAATCCCGGCCGGCCAATCCACCATATGTCGGGAAACCCTCGTAAGCTACAGTTCGGACCTGACATGTCTGGAAAAATGCAGTATCATTTTTGATGGCAATTAATCCACCTATATTAACCAGTCCGTCTTTTTTCGCACTCATCAAAAATATATCTGTGTAATCAAACATCTCGCGGGCTATTTCCCGAATACTTTTTTGCTCATATCCGGCTTCCCTTTGTTTGATAAAAAAGGCATTTTCAGCAAATCGTGCACCATCCATGATCAGGGGAATATGATATTTTTTTGCAAGCGCACTCACAGCACGCAGGTTCTTCATGCTAACGGGCTCCCCTCCGGCGGAATTATTAGTTAGCGTCATAATAATTCCGGCAATATTATCGGCTTTATATTTTTTGATATATGCCAGACATTTTTCAACATCCATATTCCCTTTAAAAGGATGGTAAGTGTCAATATCAAAACATGCATCGATGACACAGTCAATCGCGCGTGCACCGGCTAATTCGACATGTGCACGGGTGGTATCGAAATGCATATTGCTTATAAAATACATGCCGGAGCGGGGAGTTAGCAATGGCAGGACAACCTGTTCAGCACCCCGTCCCTGATGTGTCGGAATAATATATTGATATCCGGTAATTGATTTTACTGTTTTTTCAAAGCGGTAAAAACTGCGGCTGCCGGCATATGCTTCATCTCCCTGCATAAGAGCTGCCCACTGAAAATGACTCATCGCACCGGTGCCGCTATCAGTCAGTAAATCTATATATACCGCTTCACTGGGAATCAAAAAAAGATTATTGTATGCTTCTTTTAAGTACTTTTCCCGTTCCTTGCGTGTTGTTTGTTTAATTGGTTCTACCATTTTAATTCGATATGGCGGAGCAACAAAATTTCCCATTATAAACCTCCATAAAACATATTATCTAAAATCCCTGCAGGTTTCCGGATTATCTTACCATTATTATTTAATTGTAAAACAAATTTACATTCATACATCATATTGATGCATTTTTCTCTTTTTTATTTTTCTTTTTTGCTTTAATACTATCCCAGAAAAATGCATAGAATAAAAGGATGCCCATCCCGCTAATGACCAGCACCTTTTTCCAGGTTTTATCCCAAAGCAAGAACTGTATTACGGTCGGTTTCCCTTTAATATATTTATAAGGAACCATTCCCCAAAACCGGCTATCCGCACTGTTATCCCGGTTATCACCCATCATAAAATAAAAGTCCTGCTTTACTTTATACGTACGCTGCCGTTCTCCATCAATATACCAATTACCAAACTGGTAGCTGACTTTTTGGTCATCCAGGATTAATATGTTATATGCATATTCGGGAATTGCCGTGTCTAAATTGATAATATCCCCTTTTTTAGGAATATACAGAGGGCGGTACTGATCCTGATTCCCATTTCCGGGCGGCCAAATGCGTGTGTCAACAAAACTCTTTGGCAGAATATGTTCATAGCTAATATTTGCCTGAAACGGATCTTCAAATAATATACCGTTTACATATACTTGTTTATCTTTAATTTCAAGGGTAGAGCCCGGCGTACCAATACAACGTTTAACATAATCCAACATCCTGTTTTGCGGGTATTCAAAAATAACAATATCGCCTGTTTTTGGTTTTTTAATTCCCGGTAAGTTTACATGGGGCAGCATAAATCCAATTTGAGTAAATGGAATGGCAATTTTATGGGGTGTTTGTGCTCCATAATAAAATTGATTGCCTACAACAAAGGTCCCTGTCATCATCGTGTTTTCCATTGAGCCTGTCGGAATAATATAATTACAAAATATCATCGTCCGTATTATCCAGACAGCTATAATAATGATAGTCCATGATTTTACTTCATAAAGAACTTTTTCTTTTTTTGTGGAAAATTTACGTTTTCCTCTTTTATGTTTTACCTTTGTTTTCTGCTGTTCAGGTATATATTGTTCTGTCATGTGGTTCCTTTGTATTTCATATAATATTTTCGTAATGTTCTATATGCGGAGCATTCCAATCATGCCCGGATATTGTAAGTGCATCAAATCTAACATTATATTCCGACATATTCAAATCATAAAAATACCGTTCGGCAGCATGCATCATTTTTTCAATTTTTTCCTGTGTCACACGTTCAGCTGTTTCATATTCGCTTTTCCCAAACGATGTTTTAACTTCTACCATAATAAATTCTTCTCCATTGCGCATAATTATATCAATTTCTCCTTTGTTCCCCCCGTGATAATTACGTGTAATATAATGGTAGCCTTT
>JAGLUM010000358.1 GCA_023134755.1 Fidelibacterota bacterium
TAGTCAGCTTTGATCTCTTAAATGATGAAGCTGAAGGCTGGATTACTGGTAATGGAATCGTTGAAGGTACAACCGTAAAGATTGAAGCAATCCATATGCGTTGTTCAGAAGATGCTGATGTGGTTCTTTACCTTGATGAATTCACAGAACGTAAGGTCTTGAGCGCTGTTGAGGTAACATTAAATGTTATTATGAAACAACGTGTTGAGGAGACAAGTTTATTCAATCTTGCAACAGACTTTGTTGACGTAGCCGGAACCATGAATAGTTGGGGCGGTACCGTAATGGCAGACTTTGACGGAGATACAACGTATTCCGTTGTTCTACCATTAATGCCATACTCAGAACACGCATTCAAGTTCCGTATTAACGGCTCATGGAGTGATGCAACTTGTGAATTCCCATCAGGTGGACCAAATCGTGAATTAACAGTCGGAACAAGCAATAGCAGCCATACTTACTGGTATAATGATGATACCTTAGAAGTTGCTATTGACGGTATTCCGGTTGAATTCGCACTGCATCAAAACTATCCGAACCCCTTCAACCCAACAACCACGATTAATTTTGATCTTCCTGCAGCAGCAGATGTCAAGTTAGTCATCTATGATATTGCCGGACGTAAGGTACGTACCCTTGTCAATGGTAATAACATTGAAGCTGGTTATAAGAAGATCGTTTGGAATGGTCGCGATGACTTTGGTAATGGCGTCGCAACTGGTATGTATATCTACCGAATCATAGCAGGAGACAATGTTGACGTCAAGAAGATGACCTTCTTGAAATAAACAAATGTAACCTGTTTACATAAAAAGAAAGGCTGTCAATGACAGCCTTTCTTTTTTGCCATTGAAAACTTTAAAAACTTGGGGCAAGTTTTCATAAAACATCCCGTAAATAAGCAGTATTATATAAAAATCTTTATGATTTGACCAATAAATTCTCCTAAAATCTTGAGGCAAGTTTTTAAGCTAATAAATGACTGATTTGTGAAAATAATAGTCTATATATCGGCTAAATAAAAAAACTTGATTTAAGATTTTTCAGCAAATGGAATTCTAATCCGTTACCTCCGAAGGTTCGGGATGCTCCTATTTAACATTTATATCTTTCCGTCTTCTCCCCCCACCTGATTCAGGAGGGGGTTAGGGGGTGGTTCTTATTAGTTATAAATATCACTCAGTATAACCCAACCTCCCCTTTATCCCCTCCTTATCAAGGAGGGGATTCCCATCTTTTTAACTTTTTATTACGGCATAGTCCAAATGAAATGAGGAAAGGAGGCAAATCAACCTTCAACCTTTTTCTTGACAACTTAAAATATTCATGGCTTGGTTTAATTTCAGATAATGGGTTATTAATAGATAATCTTACTATCATGTCAAATCCTGACCCCGAAGCATTGGGGTGGAACTACGCCTGGCAAGCAAATACTTTTTTCTTCTCTATGCTGTTCGCTTCCTGGCTTCTATGCTGATAGCTATTAGCTATCTTGATGTATAAAAAGTGCTTGAAATAATTTCCATTTGACGCAGAAAAACTGCTTTACTCTGACCCGGAGCATACATCATGCAGTCAATTAAATAGGTCCGATTGGTTACACCATCATAAAAATAGAACATGGTAAAAGGACCGCCCATTAATTTTGTCGGATGTCCCCAGAGTCCGCGGATATTATTTATGATCACACCGCTCCACTCTACCGTGCGATAACGTGCATACGATTTTTCAATATAGATCTTATCCATCAGGTTCATCATTAACCAGTATTTCATCCGGAGGGCCCAGTCCTGGTCAATTACCTTGTTAAATCCACCGTCATGCCAGTAAACTATAATATTACGCTGAGGGTTTGGACAACCTAAGTGAAGAATATGTCTGCTTGAATCCACATAGATAATTTCATAATCATGCGGCAAACGGAATGAAAAGCCAAACTGTTCAAAGATGGATTCAGATAATTCTTCCTCTTCCGCGATATGGTAAATTTGATTGAACTGAGAAGATAAAAAGCCATTATTAATTGCTTGATAAATTGTCTTCCCCTCGTTGCGGATAAATTCTAATAATTCTTCCTTTGTATTTGCCAACAGCAACATATAGGTTTGTCGGTCAGCATATTTATTGTATTCATAAAAAAATATTTTTTCACCGGAAGCGACTCTGTTGCGCACAGATTCACTGATACTTTTCTGAATAAATGTTGAAATTTCATCCTGGCCGGCTAATGTGGCAACCAACAAGACGAGTTTATCATTCCTGTGTTCCTTGTAATCTTCAAGTGGTATCCTTGAAAAATAAAATAATTGTTCAATTTGTGGGGTGCGTATTTCAAATTCTACTTTTTTAGAGATATCTTCTTCAATAAAATCCCATAGATCATCATTTACCAGCGTCATGATAGCAATATCACTACCATCAGCTAAAGATTTATAATCACTGCAGGAAATGGATAGAAAAAGTACGAGCAAACAAAGCAGTATTTGCTTTTTCATTTTTATACCTCCGTAGAATTGGCTTTCTGTTGAATGGTTTCCAGTTTTGCCTGTGTTTTAGATAAAATATTTTGACAATATGCGCTTAATTCTGACCCTCTTTCATAAAGTGAAAGAATGGTTTCCAGCGGTGTTTCTTCATCTTCGATTTGCTTTACAATGGCTTCCAGTTCTTGCATTGCCTCTTCAAATGTTTTTTCTTTACTCATGATATTATCCTTTTTTATCGCATT
>JAGLUM010000359.1 GCA_023134755.1 Fidelibacterota bacterium
CAGTGGAAACAAAAGAAGAAGAAGCAAAAAAAGAAAAACCGGAAAACGATAATAATATATCGCCAGAAAAAGAAACAAAAGATAGCGCTACAGAGTAACAATTCTGTTAAAAATAGAAATTCAAACTGAAAGGGCTTACTATGCAAGAGTTTGTAGAATCGATCGTAAAACGTTTGGTTGATAATCCGGATGAGGTTCATGTTACCAAAATTGAGAGTGAAAACAACACTATTTATGAGTTGAAGGTCGCTGATGAAGATTTAGGTAAAGTTATTGGCAAACACGGCCGGACAGCTCAGGCATTGCGTACACTGCTTACCGCAGTTTCCGCAAAAGCCGGTAATACCCGTCCGACACTTGATATTATCGATAGATAATTTGCAAGAAAAAGATGCTTTTTAAGATCATTGGTTACGTTGGAAAATCCTTTGGTCTAGAGGGAAAGTTTTTTCTTTCTAAGCCCAAATTAAACGCTGAAGCGTTACGCTCATTGAAATATGTATATGTTGGCAAAGGTGTTGAACCGGATGATGTTATTGCTATTCGTTCAATAGAGGAACACGGCACACGTCTGTGTATCCTCCTTGATACGATCACAACGAAGGATCAGGCAAACCGATTAACACACAGCGCATTGTTCATTCCAGAGGAACAGGCAGACCAATTACTGGTTAATGATGACGCGGATATTCCATTTAAAGGATTTCAGGTTATGCAGGACGGAGATCTGCTTGGTACAGTAACAGATTGGCTGCATCAGCCGGCGCAGGATATCATGACATTTACAACAATGAACGGATCCAACGTGATGGTTCCTTTTGTTAATGAATTTATTGAATTCGTTGATGAAGATAAGGGGATTGTTCATGTCCATTTATTGGAAGGAATGATCAATGAAGATTGATGTATTGACCTGTTTCCCCGAAATGATCGATCCGGTAATTCATGAAAGCATGGTCAAACGTGCACGTGAAAAAGGATTGGTTGATATTCAGGTTCATGATCTGCGTGATTTTTCAAAAGATAAACATCGTAAAACAGATGATTATCCTTTTGGAGGTGGTGACGGAATGGTGATGACTCCACAGCCACTGTATGATGGAATTCGTACCCTCTTGCGCAATGCCCCCAAAGATGCTCATTCCCGGGTGTTGTTTCCGACTCCGGACGGAGTCATGTTCACCCAACCGCTATCAGAAGCGCTAGCCAAAGAAGAACATTTGATTTTTGTGTGTGGACATTACAAGGGAATTGATCAACGCATTCGCGATATGCTGATCACGGATGAAATTTCGATTGGTGACTATGTCCTGACCAGTGGTGAACTATCATCTTTGGTTATCATGGATGCGGTAATTCGATTAATACCGGGTGTGTTAAATGAAATCAATTCTGCTTTGAGTGATTCGTTTTCTAAACCCCTGCTCGATTGCCCTTGGTACTCCCGCCCCGAAATTTTTGAGGGCATAGCGATTCCGGAGGTGCTGATGAGTGGACATCATGCTAACATAGATACATGGAGAGAAGAGGAACGTATTCGTAAAACAAAAGAACGCAGACCTGACATGTGGAAAGCATATCAGGATAAAGGAGATGATAAAAATGGATAAGACACAAATCGCAGCAGTTGGTCATCTGCGAGATGATATTCCGGAATTCAAGGCCGGAGATACCGTAACGGTTGATGTAAAAGTACGAGAAGGTGATAAAGAACGTATTCAACAGTTCAAGGGCATCTGTATTGCCCGTAAAGGAACCGGTATTAATGCGACTTTCACTGTCCGGAAAATTTCAAACAGTGTTGGTGTGGAACGTATATTCCCATTGCATTCACCCAACATTGCAAAAATCGAACGCCTGAGCATTGGTAAAGTCCGCAGATCCAAGATTTATTATATTCGCGGATTGAAAGGAAAGAAAGCAACCCGCATCAAGGAATTACGGAAGTAAAAAATTGTATTTTTACTTGCAATTAAAAGTTAGAACCGTTAAAATTTCCAGCTTTTGAATTGATATTTTACAATATTGTGGCTCTGTAGCTCAGTCGGTAGAGCAGGGGACTGAAAATCCCTGTGTCGCTGGTT
>JAGLUM010000036.1 GCA_023134755.1 Fidelibacterota bacterium
TGTTATATGAGGCTAGCAAAGTTATTAGTGGCAATGTTGTTTGTTGTCGGCATTGCTATGGCGGGTACTGCCGGTAAAATTTCCGGATTCGTACGCAGCGCCGATACGGGTGACCCCTTACCGGGTGCCAATGTAGTATTGCAAGGCACCACATTAGGAGCAGCCGCAAATGCTGATGGTTATTTTGTTATATTAAATATTTCTCCCGGAACCTATGATTTGGCAGCAACATATGTTGGATATGCCAAAATTCAGAAGAATGATATCCGAGTCATGATCGATCGCTTGACTTCGATTGACTTTGACATGAAATTAGAAGCTTTTAAAGGGGAAGAAGTCATTGTTTCCGCAAAACGCGACCTGATCCAAAAAGATAATGCCAGCGGTCAGTTAAATATTTCCTCTGATGAGATCGAAGCACTTCCGGTAACTACGATCAGTCAAGTGCTGAGCTTGAAAGCCGGTGTTTCCGGAATGAGCGTGCGTGGTGGCGGTACCGATGAGACCGCATTTTTGCTGGATGGTATCGCGCAGCGTGACGCACGTACCAACGAACCGATCACAACAGTCCCTTTAAGTGCTGTTGGAGAAGTTTCGGTACAAACCGGTGGTTTTAGTGTACGTTATAATGATGCACGTTCCGGAGTAGTCAGCGTGGTAACGAAGGAAGGTAAATCGGATCGATATTCAGGAACCATATCCCTTCGGATGAGTCCTGCCGCGCCGAAAAACTTTGGTATTTCAATATACGATCCTAACGGATATTGGTTATATCCCTATCTCAATGATGATGTTGCATGGACTGGTACATCCCGCGAGTCTTTTACGGATCTGAATGGGAACGGCGTATGGGATGAACATGAACCACTGAATGATATAAACGGTAACTACCGCTATGATGAACCCATTGATGAAAATGTTTACCGGGAACTCAGCGGTAACTATTTTAACGGCTGGGAAAGCACCGCTAAGAAATCACTGGAAGCCTTTGGTGATGATAATGATCTGACCGCTGCAGGCGCACAGCGGGTATTCAGTTATGAACACCGTAAAGACGGCCGGATATATAAACCAGATTACAATTTGGATATTGGATTTGGCGGACCAGTCCCCGGATTGAATAAATTTGGAAACATGCGTTTCTATGCATCGTATTTCCACCAGACAAACATGTATTTAATCCCCTTGACAACAGACGGGTTATATAATCAGTCAGGCATGTTAAAAGTAACTGCTGATATCGGTGATAAAGGCAAGTTATCTATTACGGGCCGAACGGGATCTTTGGATGGGACCTCAGCATCAAACGCAGGGTTTTCCAGCTATTTCTCAAGCGCATGGGGTGTAGCAAATGCTTTGGATCGCTCCGGATTTACGGTTCCCTGGCGTGTTTTTACGAAAATCTATTATTCGCATTTCCGCCGTTATGATAACGCAATTTCTGCGAAATATGTACAGCAATTATCGGATAAGAGCTTTTTTGATGTATCAATTTCACGCACACAAAGTCGCTATATGACGGGTCCTGACGATGTGCGTGATACCACCCGAAACTATGAAGTTGTTCCGGGTTATTTTATGAATGAAGCTCCGGACGGATTCTGGGCTTACAATGAAAGCAGTATTGACGGAAAACTATCATACGGCGGTTCATTCAGTCAAGGTCGGGATACCAGTATAACGGCGACCTACCTTATTGACGCAAAATATAAAAACCAGATCACCGAATTTAATGAATTTAATGCCGGTGTTAATTTTTCACTTGAAGATATTCATATTGACTTCGGTGCTGTAAACCTGATGTTGCCGGATGGAAACCAATGGAATGATTTTCAATATAAACCCTATCGTTTAACAATATGGGCAGAAGATAAATTAGAATATGAAGGTTTGTATGCAACCTTTGGATTAAAAGCAATGTATTTTAATCCAAATTGTACTTGGTATAATCCGCCGACTTTTGATGCGTTCTTCTTTACAGGAAACTTTAACGAAGATGACATGCCGGACTCACTAATATACAAAGCTGCACCACAGTTCTATCTCACTCCGGTGCTTGCGATTTCACACCCTATTTCGGAAACCGCAAAACTTTTCTTTAACTACGGGCATTTTATCCAAAAGATCAGTACCCAAAGTATGTATCGCTATGAACGCGAAATGGATAATAAATTCAACCGCTTGGGTAATCCGGAAGCAAAATTTGAACGTACCATTGCCTATGAACTGGGCTTTGATATGTCTTTGCTTGACATGTATACCATACACTTATCGGCATACTACAAAGATATTAAAGATCAGGCCAGTTGGACCCGATATATTGGACTTGGAGGCCAGGTCAATTATTACGGCTTAAATAATCGCTATTATCAAGATATTCGCGGTTTCGAATTAGAATTAAAAAAAGTGATGGGTGACTGGTTTACCGGTTGGGTAAACTTTGAGTATCGTGTTTCATCTTCAGGATATTTCGGTGTAGGTACATTGTATGACAATGATATTGAAAACCGTGAATACCTCGAAAACAACCCGTATCAGAGCAAACCCCTTCCACGCCCGCGTTTCAAAGCGTATTTTGATGTCCATACACCAAAGTATTTAACCAATCCACTATTTGCAGATTGGCATCTGGCACTTATTCCGACTTGGACAGCCGGAAGCTATACGACCTGGAACCCACAAAATGCCGAAGATATTCGCGGCGCACGGATCACCTACAATACCAAGTATGTTGATACCTATAATTTGAATTTAAAATTATCGAAAAAATTACGCATAGATAATAAAATATCACTGAAATTTTTTGTCGATGTTTCAAATGCACTCAACACAAAATGGTATTCAAATGTTGCCTATTATGACGTTTATGATTACTATGATTATATGTACTCACTGCATTTCCCGGCTGAAGTTGGTGATGTTCTGGATTATGGTAATATTCCCGGTAGCGACCAGCCCGGCGTTTACTGTGATGTAGATGTAGAATATGTCCCCATGGATTATGTGGAAGATATTACAACGTATGCAAGTGGCAAAGAAGGTGTTCTGTATTACAATGCCGATGACGGTGATTATTACACCTTTGAAAGCGGAGCGTTCTTACTGGAAGACGATGCAACTGTTGAGCAGGTTTTAAAAGACAAAGCCTATATCAATATGCCGGCTTTCAAAGCCTTAACTTTCTTAAGTCCACGTAACATTTTCTTTGGTGTAAATGTGTCATTTGATTTCTAATAATGATTAAAGAAATTGATATAAAGGGTATATGTATGAAGTTAAGTAAAATAAAAGTGTTAGTAACAGCTCTGCTTGTCATGAGCATGATGATCTTGCCTGCACGCGACATTAAATGGCTGGCGATTAGCGATTTACAGAATTGGTTCTCGTCAGACGGATGTGAAATTGAGGTTGGCCGTACCGGTGTAACCCAAGACCAAATCGACGGCTTGCGATATCCCGCTCTCTACAGCAAGCAAGATATGCAATGCCAGAAAAGTCTTTGGATAGGTGCCGCAAATTACGCTGATCCAATTAATGGTGTGACCTATGATTACAAGGTTGTAAATATTGGTCCCCGTCAGGTGGATGATGTGGGTGCGATCTTTAATATGGAATATAAGTTGATCGGAAAAAAAGAACACCCTGGAGTATTGGTCGACGGTGCACCGGCCAGTCAGCTGGTATATCTTGAATCTACTCTGGATGAAATAGATCCGGATCTTCCCTGTGACCGGATGATTTACAACCGGGTAAATACATCTATGGGTATTTCCTTCACCCGAAAAGTGATGGCTTTTTCAAATAATTACCATCAGGCCTATCACCTGTATGAATATGAATTTACCAATAACGGTGTATATGACGCAGATGCCACGACCAATCATGGAATGACGCTTAGCGGGGTCTATTTTTACTGGACAGCACGTTATGCGATAAATCGTGAAGCAACGATTTATGAATTGGGTCTTTTGCCGCAGGCAGCTACCTGGGGCCGGAATACCATGAATCATGCATTTGGCCGTGAAGGTAACTGGGGTCCGGGTATACCTGCTGAAACTATTAATATTCAGGGAACCGACAAGACCTTTGATGTTCCCTTTCGCGGGGTTTTTTCCTGGCAGGGAAGTTGCGAAGCAGCAGCTACCGCCCATGCAGATGATTTTGGCGCACCCTATGCTGAAGGTGATAAACGCTTAACATCGGTTCAATTTCCGGGTATTGTGTTTATTCACGCAGATACCAGTCCGACAGATACGACCGATGATCACAATCAACCGGTAGCATGGCAATCTATTGCCAGCGACTTGAAACCGCATACAAACAATAAAAATCAATTTGATGCCATAGCCATGGAAGCACGCTATGAATATATGGAAGGCTCAGAACCGCTAGGATATTTGGATAAATCACATGCGGAATATGTTATAGACGCAAACGAGGTTCCCTTTGATAATATGCCGGACTGGCCAGGAAATACCGGTGGTCTTTCTGCTGCTTTCGGTGTAGGTCC
>JAGLUM010000360.1 GCA_023134755.1 Fidelibacterota bacterium
GCACGCAACAAGCCGGAGCACATAAACTTTTTTGGAATGCGGAAGGATATCCAAGTGGTATTTATCTGTGCAAAATCCAAAGTGAAGATGGCCTTGCTGTAAAGAAAATGCAATTAGTTAAATAAGCTTGAAAATAAGAAACTAAATTTCTTAATCTTTTAACTTCTTATCTTTTATTATTCATATCCAAATTCTTCAAAAAAGAACCCCAGTTCTTTTTTTACACGCTCTTTCAATTCGGGTGATAATTCTTTAAAGATATTTTTCTTATATTCTTTCACCGAATCAACATGTTTCTGAATTTCGGACTCTGCTTTATTAAAACCGGGTAGGCTTAATGTTTCGTATATTTTTTTAACCATTTCATATGGTTGCTTCTCCAGATCGGTATAGGAAACTTCAATGAGATTTCCTTCGGGGATAAGGTGTCTGTCATCAAGATATTTTCGCAGCGTTTCGCGTGCAATGTATATTACCAAATCCTGAATTTCTTCGTCGCTTACATCATGAAAAAATTGAGTGCGAACAACTTTATCATACATATGTAATGTAGATATAAATGTCGTATATGGATCCCGGTGCAAGTAAATAAATTTGGCATCAGGAAAAAGCTCCAATAGCTCCTTAATACGTCCGGTATTATGTGGATTCTTTAAAAGCAGGGGCTTGTTATTATTATACAAACTGATGTTTCTCAGTAAATATATATAGTCACGTTGCCACAATCTCTTTTCTCTTTTTGTAATGCCTTTAAAAACATTGTATTTATCAAAATACATGCGATTGCGCGGAAAGAAAAAGGTGTGCAAACCCGAACGGGTTGATATCATTGTGAAAGGTTGTTCCTCTTCAGCCGGATAATAAGGAGAGACCTTAATATTATCCTGTGAACGTTCTTTTGGAAAGAGTGGACGCGATAGAGCGCGTATAAGTTTTTTGCTCAATAAAGCCATGGTAAATATAAAGGTCTGATAATTGCTTAAATAACCGAATTGATGGTCTTTATGCATAAGATTATGTAAAAAGGTAGTTCCGCTACGCCAATGGCCAATAATAAATACCGGGGCCTTACCTTCATACGATATGCGTTTCAATCTTTTTCGATTAAATTGAATTTGTAACCATTGAAGCGGGCGTGTAAAATAACACATAAATGCAATACGCCGAGCCATCGGCAGGTAGCGTTTATCAATGGTATTTTCCCGCTTTAATTTTCGCCATACATCCGGTCGAGCTGCGTACAACTGATGTTGACTGATGATATATCGTTTTTTCTTCTCTTTTTGATCGCTTTTGATAATATCCATATTATTTGCTCAGATTTTGAATTAATTCAATAATTTCTTCTACCTTTTTGTCTTCAAGCTGTATTACAAGATCCGGATGCTCCGGTTTTTCATAGCGGATATTTACTCCGGCCAGATTCCGAATTATTCCCTGTTTTGCATCGGCATATAATTCCGGTCTGTTTTTCCTGGATGTTTCAAGGTCGGTCGCCATATAGATCAGCTTAAAACGATCCTTGCCAATGATCTCCGCGATTTGTTGCCGAGTTGATTCCAGAGGAGAAATAAAGGTGCAAATGGCAATAATCCCTTGTTCATTAAGTAGTCGGCAGACTTCTGCAACACGCCGCAGGTGTTCTGCACGATCCACAGAAGAAAAGTCCAGTTCCCGGGATAGCCCCGGACGCACATTATGGCCGCCTAGAAGCACGGTTATACATCCAAGATCAAAGAGCCGTTTTTCCAACATGTAAGCTAAATCAGCTTTTCCGCTACCGTGCAGACCGGTAATCCAGATGGTCTGACCACGTTGCCGATATTTTTCTTCCCGTTCTTCTGAGCTGATAAGGCTGCGGTCGTTGTCAATGTTTTTTCTGTCAGTATCGGAAATGCGGGTAGGCATGTCTTCACTGCTGACCCGGTCAATGATCATTCCTACTGCAGAGGTATTGTGGGTTACAGGATCAATCAGAATAAAGGATCCTGTTTCCCGATTTTTTGCATAGGTATCAAAAAAGAGGGGTTTACTGGTAGTGATCACCACTCGGCCGATCTCATTTAATTTGAAATAGTCCGCTTCGGTATGGTGCAGCGTGTTAACATCAATTTTATAGCGAATGGTGTCAACTCTGGCTTTGGATGTATTGGTGGTTTGCTTGATAATAAAATGCATATTCGGGTTCATATCTTTTTCATCCATCCAGACAAGCATAGCTTCAAAATGCCGTTCAATGCGGGGCTGATTATTTTTATGAACCAACATATCTCCGCGACTGATATCAATTTCATCTTCCAGGGTTACCGTGATACTCTGTGGCGGAAAGGCATAATCTTGATTTCCGTCATAGCTAACAATATTTTTTATGTGGCTGATTTTACGAGATGGCAGCACCATCACCTCATCCCCTTTTCGGATAATACCAGAGGCAACGCGTGCACTAAATCCACGGAAATGATGCTCAGGGCGCAGTACGTACTGAATCGGGTAACGTAAGTCCACAAAATTATGATCGGATGCTACATGAATAGTTTCCAGCATTTCCAGAATCGGCTGCCCTTGATACCACGGCATTTTATTATTGCAATTTACAACATTATCGCCATGCAGGGCGCTCATAGGAATAAAATGCACATCCGGAATATTCAGGCGGGTAATAAATTCTTTATAATCATCGCAAATATCTTCAAATACATCCTTGTTATAGTCTACCAGATCCATTTTATTCACTGCAAGTATGACGTGGCGAATACCAAGCAGAGAAATCAGAAAGGTGTGCCGTTTGGTCTGGGTAATAATTCCCTTTTGTGCGTCAACCAAAATAATGGCCAGATTGGCCGTAGATGCGCCTGTTACCATATTCCGGGTGTACTGTTCATGTCCGGGTGTATCCGCAATGATGAATTTGCGTTTATTGGTCGAAAAATAACGGTAAGCAACATCAATGGTTATCCCCTGCTCCCGTTCTGCTTTGAGTCCATCCAGTAACAAGGCGTAATCAATATTTTTTCCCGCATGTCCCACGCGTTTGCTATCCCGTTTCAAGGCTGTCAGCTGATCTTCATACAACCGCTTACTGTCAAAAAGTAACCTTCCGATCAGGGTGGATTTTCCATCGTCCACTGATCCGGCTGTCAGCAATCTAAGCAGGTCCTTTTTCTCATCCCGTCTGAGAAATTCTTCTATGTTCAGTTTTTGTTTTCTATTTTTTTTCTTTTTCATGTTTGCCTGTTTCTAATATTTTTTTCTTATGTCTTCGTCCATCTTTGCATACTTTTGTGTTATTTCACCAAACATACATTTCTCACTCTTTATTCTTCATTCTCAATTCTCAATTTATTCCGCCATTACTCTTTTCTTCTTCTTAATCTTCACCAGTTATTAGTTACCAGTCTTTAGTCACCTCTTTAGAAATATCCTTCCCGTTTTTTCTGTTCCATGCTAGCGTCCTGATCAAAATCAATAACACGGGTGGTGCGTTCGGAGGCAGTGGTGGTCATCATTTCCTCTACAATTTTTTCTATTGTATCAGCAGAAGATTCCACAGCACCGGTAAGTGGGTAACAGCCCAAGGTCCGAAAACGTACCATTTTCATTTCGGCCTTTGCTCGCAATTCTGGTGGCATGCGATCGTCATCCACAAG